>NZ_JBAMDC010000570.1:0-3086 GCF_036961605.1 Streptomyces sp. KLMMK | reverse complement strand
CGCGGGGCGCCCTCGCCGTTCGCCTGCCGGCGGGGGGAGGAGGACTGCAGCCCCGACCCCCCGGTGGTACGGAACAGTTCGTCGGCGCCGGGCAGACTCACTCGGCGTGACACCGGGCGAGCACCTCCCTGGCGAGCTGGCGGTAGGCGGCGGCACCCACGGAGTTGGACGCGTACGTGGTGATCGGCTCGCCCGCGACCGTGGTCTCGGGGAAGCGGACCGTACGGCCGATGACGGTGTGGTAGACGTGATCGTCGAAGGCCTCGACCACGCGCGCGAGGACCTCGCGGCTGTGCACCGTCCGCGAGTCGTACATGGTGGCGAGGATGCCGTCGAGCTCCAGCTCGGGGTTGAGCCGCTCCTGGACCTTCTCGATCGTCTCGGTGAGCAGCGCCACACCGCGCAGCGCGAAGAACTCGCACTCCAGCGGCACGATCACCTTGTGAGCGGCCGTCAGGGCGTTGACGGTGAGCAGGCCGAGCGAGGGCTGGCAGTCGATGACGATGTAGTCGTAGTCGGCGAGCAGCGGCTTGAGCGCGCGCTGCAGGGTCGACTCGCGGGCCACCTCGCTGACGAGCTGGACCTCGGCGGCAGACAAATCGATATTGCTGGGCAGCAGGTCCATATTGGGCACGGCCGTCTTGAGGAGGACCTCGTCGGCCGACATGCCCCGCTCCATCAGGAGGTTGTAGACCGTCAGGTCCAGCTCCATCGGGTTGACGCCGAGGCCGACGGAGAGCGCGCCCTGCGGGTCGAAGTCGACGAGCAGCACCCGGCGTCCGTACTCGGCCAGGGCGGCACCCAGGTTGATGGTCGAGGTGGTCTTGCCGACCCCGCCCTTCTGGTTGCACATCGCGATGATCTTCGCGGGGCCGTGGTCGGTCAGCGGTCCGGGGATGGGGAAGTACGGCAGGGGACGCCCGGTGGGGCCGATGCGCTCGCGGCGCTGCCGGGCAGCGTCGGGCGCGAGGGTGGCCGCGTACTCGGGGTCGGGCTCGTACTCCGCGTCAGGGTCGTAGAAGTGCCCGTCGGGCACGTCCTCGTAGTCGGCGAGCCGCGCGGGATCGACCCCGCCCCGGTCGCCGGCCATGGCGTTCACGTGATGGCCGTCCATGCTCTGGTGGGCTGTCGGTGTGCTCTGGATGTTCTGGTGTGCCGCGAAGGTGTGGACAGCGACGGAGCCGACAGCTTCGAGCCCCGTGGGACTCTGGCCCTGCGCAGACATTCCTGGGTGACCACCCCCGGGAGCAAATGTCGACTCATTCACAAGTCGTCCTACCTCCTTGGTGACCAGGAAACATCTAGATAGGTCAGCGTTGCACCATGCCGACGGTTGGCGACTCTATGGCGTGTCGGCGGTTCGCAGCAACACAATCCGCCGGAGACGGCACGATGTGTCGGCAATCGAACAGGCTTCTGTCAAGGGTTTGCGGCCCACAACCCGGAAGTTTCGCGGGTGGGTGACCAGGCGCGGAAACCGCTCACAAACTGGGTGGAAACGGCCCCGGCCGGACCTTGCTGAACAAGGCCCGGCCGGGGGTGCGCTCTTGGCGTGTCGTGTTGACGACTCAGCCGAGCAGGGTGCCCAGTTCGACGAACGGCAGGCCGTGCGCCTCGGCGACGGGGCCGTAAACGACCTGTCCCTCGTGGGTGTTGAGACCCTTGGCGAGCGCGGCGTCCCGGCTCAGCGCCTCCTGCCAGCCGCGGTTGGCCAGCTCCACGATGTAGGGCAGCGTGGCGTTGGTCAGCGCGTAGGTGGAGGTGTTCGGCACCGCGCCCGGCATGTTGGCGACGCAGTAGAAGACCGAGTTGTGGACCTCGAAGGTCGGCTCGGCGTGGGTGGTCGGACGCGAGTCCTCGAAGCAGCCGCCCTGGTCGATCGCAATGTCGACAAGTACACTTCCGGGCTTCATCTTGGCGACGAGCTCGTTGGTGACCAGCTTCGGGGCCTTGGCACCCGGGATGAGAACGGCGCCGATGACCAGGTCGGCCTCGACGACGGCCTTCTCCAGCTCGTAGGCGTTGGAGACGATCGTCTGCACCTTGGTGCCGAAGACCTTGTCGGCCTCGCGGAGCTTGTTGATGTCACGGTCGAGCAGGGTGACGTGGAAGCCCATGCCGACGGCGATCTGCGCGGCGTTCCAGCCGGAGACGCCGCCGCCGATGACGACGGCCTTGCCGGCCGCCGTGCCCGGGACGCCGCCCGGCAGGACGCCGCGGCCGCCGGCCGAGCGCATCAGGTGGTAGGCGCCGACCTGCGGGGCCAGCCGGCCCGCGACCTCGGACATGGGGGCGAGCAGCGGCAGCGCGCGGTTGGCGAGCTCGACCGTCTCGTACGCGATCGCCGTGGTGCCGGACTGCAGCAGGGCGTCGGTGCACTCGCGGGAGGCGGCGAGGTGCAGGTAGGTGAAGAGGGTCTGGCCCTTGCGGAGGCGGTGGTACTCCTCCGCGATCGGCTCCTTGACCTTCAGCAGCAGGTCGGCGGTCGACCAGACCTCGTCGGCCGTGTCCAGGATCGCGGCGCCGGCCGCGACGTACTCGGCGTCGGTGATGGAGGAGCCCACACCGGCGTTCTTCTCGACGAAGACCTGGTGGCCGTTGCGCACGAGCTCATGCACGCCGGCAGGCGTGATGGCCACGCGGAACTCGTTGTTCTTGACCTCGCGGGGGATGCCGACCTTCACGTCGATCACGGTCCTTGAATCAGAGAATTACAGGCTAATCCGGAAATGCGGGGGCATACCAGAGCAGACCGCGTCGACCGCGGCCCAACCAGTCTAATGAAGGATCCTGCGCTGTCTAGCCTTGCAAAGAGCCAATTTTTTGGAAGACCACTACTGATTTCGTAGGTAACCCTCAGCCTCGGCGGGCGGGGGCACGGACGCTATGGCGCCACCCGGCCCGGCAGGGGGCCCGTCGGGCCCGGCCACCAGCAGTTCTCCCGCCGCGGCGCGGTGCTCACCGGCCGCCCCGGGGTCCCCGAGCCGCTCCAGCATGTCCGCGAGCCGCAGCAGCACCGCGGCCCGCATCCGGTCGTCGCCCGCCTGCCGCGCGCACTCCACGGCCTCCCGGCAGGTCCGCAGCGC
>NZ_JBAMDC010000057.1:0-26601 GCF_036961605.1 Streptomyces sp. KLMMK | reverse complement strand
GGGGCCCGGTCAGCGAAGCGCGCTGAGCTCCGCCGCGTAGGCGCCGCCGCTTTCGGCGACGAGCTCGCCGAGGGTCTGCGGGGCCCGTACCGTCGCGAACCGCACGCCGTCACTCTCCTCTTCTGCGGGCGCATAGCCGTAAACCCCGGGACGGGGCAGAGAGTTGTACGCGAAGTGGTTCGAGAAGTAGTACGCGCCGGTGTCGAGCAGGGCCACGTGGTCGCCGGCCTCCAGCAGGGGCAGCGGTCTGCCGACGGCGATCAGGTCGCCCGCGAAGCAGCACGGCCCCGCGACGTCCTGGTCGACCGGCGGTCCCGTCTTCGGCCGCCCCTGCGCGTCGAAGACCGCGACCCGCAGGGGCCAGGACGCGGGCGCGAACACCGTGCGCGTGGCCACCTGGGCGCCCGCGTGCGTCACGGCGATCCGGCGGCCGCCCGCGGTCTTGGTGTACTCGACGCGGGCCAGCACCATGCCGCTCTTGGCCAGCAGGGAGCGCCCGAACTCCGTCACCAGCCCGAAGCGCCCGTCGAACAGGCCCGGGGCGGCGTCCGCGAGCAGGCGGGCGTACGCGCGGAAGGTCGGGGTCACATCGTCCGACGCGAAGTTCACGGGCAGTCCGCCGCCGATGTCCAGCGTGGTGACCTGCCGGCGCCCGGCCGTCCGGTTGATCTCCTCCGCCAGCTCGTACGCGGCCCGCACCCCGGCCGCCATCAGCTCCAGGGGGCAGCCCTGGGAGCCCACGTGGGCGTGCAGCCGGGACAGCCAGGGCCGCTCGGCGTAGGCGCGGACGAGCCAGGCGCGCGCTCCTTCGTCGCGCAGCGCCACCCCGAACTTCGACGTGTCCGTCGCCGTGCTCAGCGCGTCGATGCTGCCGCCGCCCACCTGGGGGTTGACGCGGACGCCGAGCGCGGAGCGGGGCGGGCCGGAGGCCTCCCGCAGCAGCCCGTCCAGCCGGGCGAGCTCCTCGCGGCTGTCGGCGTTGACCGCCACCCCCAGCGCGAGGGCCTCGCGGAGCTCCGCGGTGGTCTTGGCGGGGGAGTCCAGCACGATCCGCTCCGGGGCGATCCGTGCCGTCCGGGCCAGCGCCAGCTCCCCGGGGCTCGCCACTTCGGCGCCCAGCCCCTCCTCGGCGAGCAGCCGCAGCACGGGCACGAGGGAGGCGGCCTTCACGGCGAACGCGTGCAGGGTCGTGCCGCGCGCCGCCCCGGCCTCCTCGAAGGCCCCGCGCAGCTCCGCGGCGGCCGCGCGGATGCCCTGCACGTCCAGCAGCCCGGCCACGGGGGACCAGTCGGGCAGCAGCCCCTGCCGGAGCGCGGCCCGCACCACGGTGCCGGGGGAGACGTCGCGGGAGGACATGAAGTCACTCCACCACACCGGGCCGTAAAAATGGCATGCGCTGCGCGCGGTTTCCGCACACGATGAGCCCCAAGTGCGACGGCACGCCCTTGCGTGCGCGGAGCCGCCGCGGGCCGGGGCGGGGTGCGAACCGGACCGGCCCGGGGCCGTGGGACGCCTTCGACCGGCTCATCGGTGCCGGTCGACGGGCGCCGCCCCGGCGGCAGGGCGTGCCGCTCACCTCCCGTGACTCACGCCGCGATCGCAGCGGGTGCCGCGGCCTCCGTCGCCGTGAGCAGGCCGGCCAGTGCCGCCCGCGTCTCCTGCAGCTCCCCGATGCGTGCGTCGAGCCCCTGCAGCTGTTCGCGCAGGTGCAGGGCCACGCACGGGTCGAACTCCGCCTCCCCGGCGCCCCGCACGCACGGCAGGACGTCCCGGATGACGCGCGTCGGCAGGCCCGCCGCCAGCAGCACGCGGATGCGGCGGACGGTCTCCGGCGCGTCCTGCTCGTAGCGCCGGTGACCGCTGGGCAGCCGGTGGGAGCCGAGGAGGCCCTGCTCCTCGTAGTAGCGCAGGAGCCGCACGCTCACTCCGGTCTCGCGCGCCAGGTCACCGATCTTCATATGAGCTGCCTCACACGGGGTTGATTCTCACACGGGTGTGAGAATTTAGCGTTCCGATCATGACGAACACCACCGCTGCTCCCGCTTCTTCCCCCGTCCACCGCATCGGCGGCGACCTGCCCGTCTCCCGCATCGGCTACGGCGCCATGCGGCTGGCCGAGACCCCCGCCGGGCTCGCCGACCCCATGCAGGCGCCCATCTGGCGCGCGCCGGAGGACCGCCGCGGCGCGGTCGCGCTGCTGCGGCGCGCGGCCGAGCTCGGCATCGACCTCATCGACACCGCGGACGCCTACTCCCTCGGCGAGAGCGAGGCGCTCATCGCGGAGGCACTGCACCCGTACGCCGGCCGCGTGACCGTCGCCACCAAGGTCGGCGTCGTGCGGCCCGGCCCTGCCGAATGGGTGACGCACGGTCACCCGGCCTACCTCCGCCAGCAGGCCGAGCTCGCCCTGCGGCGGCTGCGCGTGGACCGCCTGGACCTGCTCCAGCTGCACCGCATCGACCCGGAGTACCCCCTCGCGGACCAGCTCGGCGCCCTCCGGCAGCTGCAGGACGAGGGCAAGGTGCGGCACATCGGCCTGTCCGAGGTGACCGTGGCCGAACTGCGCGCGGCGCAGGAGATCACCTCCATCGCCTCCGTCCAGAACATGTACAACCTCTCGGCGCGCGGCCACGACGACGTCGTCGACTACGCCGCCGGACACGGCATCGCCTTCTTCGCCTACTTCCCGGTCGCCGTGGGCGCGCACGCGGCTCCGGGCGGGCCCGTCGCGGACGTGGCGCGCGAGGTGGGCGCGACGCCCGCGCAGACGGCGCTCGCCTGGCTGCTGCGCCGGTCGCCGACGCTCATTCCCCTCCCGGGCACGCGGTCGCTCGCGCACCTGGAGGAGAACGCCGGCGCACTGGACGTCCGGCTGACGGACGCCCAGTACGACCGGCTGGACGCGATCGGTGGGCAGGTCTGAGGCCTGCCGGGCGGGCCTGCCGGGCCCGGGGCGGCCACGGTGTGCGGCGCGGCCGCCGGAGAAGGCTCAGACCTCCCGCACGCCCGCGCGCCACACCGCCGAGACCAGCGGGACTCCCGGCCGGTAGGCGAGGTGGACGTGCGACGGGGCGTCGAGGAGGGCGAGGTCGGCGCGGGCGCCGGGGGCTATGCGGCCCACGTCCGTACGGCGCAGGGCGGCCGCGCCGCCCGCGGTCGCGGACCAGACGGCCTCGTCCGGGGTCATCCCCATGTCCCGCACGGCCAGCGCGATGCAGAACGGCATGGAGCTGGTGAAGGACGAGCCGGGGTTGCAGTCCGTGGACAGGGCGACGGTCGCCCCCGCGTCCAGCAGGCGGCGCGCGTCCGGCCACTGGGCGCGCGTGGAGAACTCCGCGCCGGGCAGGAGGGTGGCCACCGTCGTGCCGTTCGCCAGGGCGTCGACGTCCGCGTCGGTCAGGTGGGTGCAGTGGTCGGCCGAGGCGGCGCCGAGCTCGACGGCCAGCTGGACGCCCGGCCCGTAGGAGAGCTGGTTGGCGTGGACGCGCGGGGTCAGCCCGCGGGCGGCGCCGGCCGTGAGGATCGTCCGGGCCTGGTCGCCGTCGAACGCGCCCTGCTCGCAGAAGACATCGACCCAGCGTGCGTGCGGCGCGCAGGCGTCGAGCATCGGCCCGGTCACGAGGTCCACGTACGCGGCCGGGTCGTCGGCGTAGTCGGGGGAGACGATGTGGGCGCCGAGGTAGGTGACCTCGTCGGTGTGCGCCGCGGCGATGCGCAGGGCGCGGGCCTCGTCCTCGACGGTGAGGCCGTAGCCCGACTTGGTCTCCAGGACCGTGGTGCCCTGGCGCAGGGCCTCGTGCACGTAGCGGCGGACGTTGGCGTCCAGCGCCTCGTCGGTCGCGGCGCGCGTGGCGGCGACGGTGGTGCGGATGCCGCCGGCGCTGTAGCTCCGGCCGGACATGCGGGCGTTGAACTCGGCGGTGCGGTCGCCCGCGAAGACCAGGTGGGAGTGGGAGTCGACGAAGCCCGGCAGGGCGGCCCGGCCCTCCGCGTCGGCCCGGTTGTCAGTGGCCGGTGCTTTGCTGGACGTGCCGACCCAGGCGACGCGGTCGCCGTCGATGACGACCGCCGCGTCCCGGATCGTGCCGAGGGGGCCTTCGCCGAGGGAGGGGTCGTTCGTGACGAGACTGCTGATGTTGGTGATGACCGTCGTCGCCATGGGCGTGCGGCACTCCTTTGGTCGGTTCGGTGGTTCAGCCCCGTACGGCCGCGATGGACTCCGCCAGCGCCTCCGGCACGTGGGCCACGAGCTGGTGCGTCCCGTCGCGCACGACGTGCCGGCCGCCCACGACGGTGTCCCGGACGTCCACGGCGCTCGCCGCGAAGACGACCGTCTCGGCGGCGAGGGAGTACGGCTGGCCCGCGGTGCGCACGGAGTCGAGCGCGACGGCCGTGAAGTCCGCGAGCGCGCCCGCCTCGATGCGGCCCGCCTCGTCCCAGCCGAGGGCCGCGTGGCCGTCGGCCGTGGCCGCGCGCAGCAGCTCGGCCGCGGTCCAGTGGCCGCGGGTGCGGCTGTGCAGCCGCTCGTCCAGCTCCATGGCGCGGGCCTCTTCGAGCAGGTCGATGACGGCGTGGCTGTCGCTGCCGAGGGAGAGCGGGGAGCCCGCCTCCTGCACCGCCCGGGCCGGGCCGATCCCGTCGGCCAGGTCCCGCTCGGTGGTCGGGCACATGCACACGCCGGTGCCCGAGTGGCCGAGGAGACGGATGTCGCCGGGGGTGAGGTGCGTGGCATGGACGGCGGTCGTGCGCGGGCCCAGCACGCCGTGGTGCGAGAGGAGGGCGGTGGGCGTGAAGCCGTGGGCCTCCACGCACGCGTCGTTCTCGGCGGTCTGCTCGGAGAGGTGCAGGTGCAGCGGGGCGTCGCGCTCCTGCGCCCACGCGGCCACGGTCGCCAGCTGCTCGGCGGGCACGGCCCGCACCGAGTGGATCGCCGCGCCGATGCGGGTGTTGTCGTCTCCCTTGAGGGCGGAGACGCGCTCGGCCCAGCGCTCGGCGGTGCCGTCGCTGAAGCGCCGCTGGTGCTTGTTCGGCTGAGCGCCGAAGCCGGAGGAGAGGTAGCAGGTGTCGAGGAGCGTGATGCGGATGCCCGCCTCGGCGGCCGCCGCGATCAGGGCCTCGCCCATGGCGTTGGGGTTGTCGTAGCGGGCGCCCCCGGCGAGGTGGTGCACGTAGTGGAACTCGCCGACGGAGGTGATGCCGGCGAGCGCCATCTCGGCGTAGGCCGCACGGGCGAGCGCGAAGTAATTGTCGGGCGTGAGGTTGTCGGCGACGCGGTACATGACGTCGCGCCAGGTCCAGAAGGTCCCCTCGCCCGCCTGCGTCGCGCCGCGCAGGGCCCGGTGGAAGGCGTGGCTGTGCGCGTTCGCGAGCCCGGGCAGGGTCAGGCCCCGCAGGGTCACCGCACCCTGGGGCGGCGCCGCGGCGCCCCGGCGGACGGCCTTGATGCGGCCGTCCGCCCCGGTCTCGATGACCACGCCCGGCTCGACGCCGGTGTCGAGAAGGGCGTGCTCCGCCCAGTAGGTCTGTGCCGTCAGCGACACGCCAGGCCCTCCAGTACGTCGGCGAGTGCGGTCACCCCGGCCAGGCAGTCGTCCTCGGAGGCCGATTCGGCGGGTGAGTGCGAGACGCCTGTGGGGTTGCGTACGAACAGCATGGCGGTGGGGACGGCTCCGGAGAGGATTCCGGCGTCGTGTCCCGCGCCCGTACCGAGGACGGGGACGTTCCCGCCCAGGATGCGGCCCAGCTCATCGCGCAGGGCGTGCTCGAATTCCACGACCGGCGTGAAGGACTCCCGGGTGACCCGCACGTCGACGCCGTCGCGCTCGCCGCGCTCCACGGCCGCCTTCTCGATCTCCGCGACCACGAGGTCGAGGGTCTCCTGGTCGGCGGCCCGCGAGTCCAGCCAGCCGCGCACGAGCGAGGGGATGGCGTTGACGCCGTTCGGCTCGACGCCGACCTTCCCGAAGGTCGCCAGGGCGCCGGCCAGCCGCGCCTTCTTGCGGGCCGCGAGGACGGTGTTGGCGTAGGTGAGCATCGGGTCGCGGCGGTCCTCGATGCGGGTGGTGCCGGCGTGGTTGGCCTCGCCGTGGAAGTCGAACCGCCAGCGGCCGTGCGGCCAGATGGCGGAGGCGATGCCGACGGCACGGTCCGACAGGTCCAGGGCGCGCCCCTGCTCGACGTGGAGCTCCACGAAGGCGCCGATCCGGGCGAGACGCTCGGGATCCGGGCCGATGGCCTCCGGGTCGTAGCCGGCGCGCTCCATGGCCAGGGGCAGGGAGACGCCCTCGGCGTCCCGGAGCGCATGCGCCTTGTCGAGGGACAGCTGACCTGCGGTCAGACGCGAGCCCACGCAGGCCAGGCCGAACCGGGCGCCCTCCTCGTCGCCGAAGTTGACGACGGCGAGGGGGCGGGACGGCTGCGCCCCGCGGGCGCGCAGCTCGTCCAGCGCGGCGAAGGAGGAGACCACGCCGAGGGGGCCGTCGAAGGCGCCGCCGTTGGGCACGGAGTCCAGGTGGGAGCCGGTGACGACGGCGTCCCCGGCGGCCGGGTCGCCGAGCCAGGCCCACTGGTTGCCGTTGCGGTCGAGCTCGTAGGCGAGCCCGCGGGACTCCGCCTGGGCGCGGAACCAGGCGCGGCAGTCGGCGTCGGCGCCGCTCCAGGCGAAGCGGTGGTAGCCGCGGGTGTCTTCGTCACGGCCGATGGACGCGAGGTCGCGCCACATCTCGTGGAACGAAGCCCCCGGCTCCACCGCGCCCGCAGCCTGGCCGCTCACTCGCCCTCCCGCATGGGAACGCGCACCCCGCGGTCCTCCGCGACCGACTCCGCGATGTCGTACCCCGCGTCCACGTGACGGATGACGCCCATGCCGGGGTCGTTCGTCAGGACGCGGCGGATCTTCTCGCCGGCCAGCGGCGTGCCGTCGGCGACCGTGACCTGGCCCGCGTGGATGGAGCGGCCCATGCCGACGCCGCCGCCGTGGTGGATGGAGACCCACGAGGCGCCCGAGGCGACGTTGACCATCGCGTTGAGCAGCGGCCAGTCGGCGATCGCGTCGGAGCCGTCGAGCATGGCCTCGGTCTCGCGGTACGGCGAGGCCACCGAGCCGCAGTCGAGGTGGTCGCGGCCGATCGCGAGCGGCGCGGCGAGCGTGCCGTCGGCGACCATGTCGTTGAAGCGCTCGCCGGCCTTGTCGCGCTCGCCGTAGCCCAGCCAGCAGATGCGCGCCGGCAGGCCCTGGAAGTGCACCCGCTCGCCGGCCATCTTGATCCAGCGGGCGAGGGACTCGTTCTCGGGGAAGAGTTCGAGCATCGCCTTGTCGGTCTTGTGGATGTCGGCCGGGTCGCCGGAGAGGGCCGCCCAGCGGAAGGGGCCCTTGCCCTCGCAGAAGAGGGGGCGGATGTAGGCCGGGACGAAGCCGGGGAAGTCGAAGGCGC
This sequence comes from Streptomyces sp. KLMMK, assembly GCF_036961605.1. Taxonomy (NCBI): domain Bacteria; kingdom Bacillati; phylum Actinomycetota; class Actinomycetes; order Kitasatosporales; family Streptomycetaceae; genus Streptomyces; species Streptomyces sp. KLMMK. The sequence goes on along the minus strand of NZ_JBAMDC010000057.1, from coordinate 19,168 downwards.
GGGTGTAGCCCGCGAGCTGCGCCTCGCCGCGGATGGAGTTGCCGTAGTCGAAGACCTCGGCGCCGGCGTCCTGGAAGCCGACCATGGCCTCGACGTGCCGGGCCATGGACTCGCGCGCCCGCGTCGTGAAGTCGGCGGGCTTCTCCGCCGCGTAGGCGGCCATCTCGTCGAAGGAGATGCCGACCGGCAGGTAGGCCAGCGGGTCGTGGGCGCTGGTCTGGTCGGTCACGATGTCGATCGGGGCGTTCATCGCGAGCAGCTGCGGGACGAGCTCCGCGGCGTTGCCGAGGACGCCGATGGACAGCGGGCGGCGGGCGTCGCGCGCCTCGACGGCCAGCTGCAGGGCGTGGTCGATCGAGTCGGCCTTCACGTCCAGGTAGCGGTGCTCGATGCGGCGCTCGATCGCGCGCGGGTCGCAGTCGATGCAGATGGCGACGCCGTCGTTCATGGTGACGGCGAGCGGCTGGGCGCCGCCCATGCCGCCGAGCCCGGCGGTCAGCGTGATCGTGCCGGCCAGCGTGCCGCCGAACTTCTTGGCGGCGACGGCGGCGAAGGTCTCGTACGTGCCCTGCAGGATGCCCTGCGTGCCGATGTAGATCCACGAGCCGGCCGTCATCTGGCCGTACATGGTGAGGCCGAGGTGCTCCAGGCGGCGGAACTCCTCCCAGTTGGCCCAGTCGCCGACGAGGTTGGAGTTGGCGAGGAGGACGCGGGGCGCCCACTCGTGGGTCTGCATGACGCCGACCGGGCGGCCGGACTGGACGAGCATCGTCTCGTCCTGCTTGAGGGTCTGCAGCGTGCGGACCATGGCGTCGAACGAGCGCCAGTCGCGGGCGGCCTTGCCCGTGCCGCCGTAGACGACGAGCTTGTCGGGGTGCTCGGCGACCTCGGGGTCGAGGTTGTTCTGCAGCATGCGCAGAGCGGCTTCCTGCTGCCACCCCAGCGTGCTCAGCCGGCTGCCTCGCGCAGATCGTACGGGTCGCGGTCCGGACATGGGGCCCTGCCTCCCTGGCGGCTCTGAATAGAACACTGCACATCTTGGGTGGCTGAATAGCTCTAGTCAATGGCTGCGGGTAGTGGACAGCGGCGCGCACGGCGGGTGTGAGGTGCGGCTCGTACGCCGCGGCTTTGCCCGGCGGGAGCTCGCGGGCGTCCACGCCCGCCGCACGCCGGGCCGCTGCGAAGGCGTGCAGGGCAGCGCCCTCCGGCTCGCCGCAGGCAGTGGTGCCGGCCGCGAGCGGGCCCCGGTCGAGGACGAGCACGCGGGCCCCGCGGCGGGCCAACACCCCCGGCACGCATCCCCGGTCCACGTTCGTGCAGGGGCGGGCGCGGCCCTGTAGCTGCTGAGGCGGCATCAAACGCCGCGCGCCGCACGGGGAAACCCGTGCGGCGCGCGGCGGTGCGAGAACGGTGCGGAAACCGTGCGAAAGCTGAGGCCCCGGCCTCACTCCTCGCTCAGGAGGCCCCGGCGGAGGCGGACGAGGGTGCGGCCCAGCAGGCGCGAGACGTGCATCTGGGAGATGCCCAGCTCCTCGCCGATCTCCGACTGGGTCATGTTCGCCACGAAGCGCAAGGACAGGATCTTCCGGTCCCGCTGCGGGAGTTCGGCGATCATCGGCTTGAGGGCGGCGACGTACTCGACGCCTTCCAGATCGTGGTCCTCGTAGCCGATGCGGGCCGAGAGGGCGCCCTCCGCCTCGTCGTCCTGCGGCTGGGCGTCCAGCGAGCTCGCCGAGTAGGCGTTGCTCGCGGCCATGCCCTCGACGACCTCGTCCTTCGTCAGGCCGAGGTGCCCGGCGAGTTCGCCGACGGTGGGGGAGCGGTCCAGGCTCTGGGCGAGCTCGTCGCGGGCCTTGGCCAGGTCGATGCGGAGCTCCTGGAGCCGGCGCGGCACGCGCACGGACCAGCTGGTGTCGCGGAAGAACCGCTTGATCTCGCCGATGATGGTCGGCATCGCGAAGGTCGGGAACTCGACGCCCCGGCTGAGCTCGAAGCGGTCGATGGCCTTGATGAGGCCGATCGTGCCGACCTGGACGATGTCCTCCATCGGCTCGCTGCGGGAGCGGAACCGGGCGGCGGCGAACCTCACGAGGGCGAGGTTCAGTTCGACCAGGGTGTTGCGTACGTACGCGTATTCGTGCGTGCCCTCTTCGAGCGCCTCCAGGCGGGCGAAGAGCGTCTTGGACAGGGCACGTGCGTCGTGCGGCGCCATCTCGCCGGGGGGCGTGGGGCCGCTCCCGTCGTACTCGGGAATCTCGGGAAAGTCGGGGAGCCCGGAATGTTCGGGCGGGGACTGGGGCAGGGGTGCCGACGACGTCGTACGCGGTTCCGCACGCGTTTCGTCGAGCCGGGGTGACATGGTCTCCTCCATCATTCTCGGCATATGGCTGCCGATGCCGTCGCGTCGTGCTGCGGTGAGCGGCGCCTCCAAAGCCGTCCGTGGTGGATGTCGTCCTACTAGCCCTACCTGTCTTCACCCTTGCGCCGCAAGTGCGCAATGTCCCTATATGTGCATAATGCCGGACCTTCGGCTACCGGACGCCGTAGGGAAGGCGTAGTGTTCTGGGAGCGCCACGCAGGCACACCGAGAAGGGATGCGCATGGATCGCGGGATGGTCGGCAGCGCAAGCAGGGGCCGGCTGAATGTAGCCGTCCGGCGGGACGGGGCGAGCGCGATCGTGACGCCGGTGGGTGAGCTCGATCACCACACGGCGGACGTGCTGCGCGAGCCCCTCGAGGCCGCCATCGCCGACGGCGGCGCACGCGTGGTCCTGGACTGCTCCGGTCTGGAGTTCTGCGACTCGACCGGCCTGAACGTGCTCCTGGGCGCCCGGCTGCAGGCCGAGGCCGCGGGCGGCGGCATCCACCTGGCCGCGATGCAGCCCGTGGTCGCCCGCGTCTTCGAGATCACCGGCGCGGAAGCCGTCTTCACCGTGCACGACACCCTCGACGCGGCCCTCGCCGGCTGACCCCTGGCGCCCCCGCCTTTCCCTGTGCGTTACTCAGTCGTCACCCGGTCGGCCGGGCTCCTTCGGCGTGGGTTCGCAGGCACCAGTTGCATGCATCACAGGATCGGCACCGAAGAAGTGGGTGTTCTCACGATTCGGTCGGGCAGGAGTCTGCTGAATCCGTTCCATGTGCCAGGTAGCCGCGATCAAGGTATCCAGGTACCCGTCCGTCCCTTCGTTCCGTCTTGAATCGGTGAATCGGTGAGGTGAAGCGCTGATGAGCACCACCCGGCCGTGCCCTCCGCCGGGCGACCCCGGTCCGGGGGCGAACGGCGCCGCCTCCTCCGGTGCGCTGTCGCCGGACGGGCCTTCGCAGGGGTCCCGGCCCGGCGGGATGCGTCGGCTGCACCTCGTCGGGGTCAGCGGCGCCGTTCCCATGGCGCGTGACTTCACCCGGCAGGCGCTCCACGACTGGGGCTGGCTCCCCGCGATCGGCGCGGACCACCGCGCGGCCGCCGAGGACGTCCTGCTCGTCGTCTCCGAGCTGGTCACCAACGCCTGCCTGCACGCCGACGGCCCCGAGGAGCTCCGCGTGAGCAGCACGGGCAAGGTGCTGCGCCTGGAGGTCGTCGACCTCGGCGCGGGGACGCCCGCGCCGCGCACCCCGCACCGCGCGGGGCGGCCCGGCGGGCACGGGATGTTCATCGTGCAGCGGCTCTGCCTGGACTGGGGCGTCGTGCGGAACGAGGGCGGTGCCGGGAAGACGGTGTGGGCGGAGCTGGCTGCGCCGGGCTAGGCCACTGCCTCTCCTCTCCCCTCCCCTCCCCTTCCTTTCTTTTCTTCTGTTCCCTGCCTTCTCTTCCTTCCTCAAGGTCCCCGGCGTACTGTCTGCGCCCGATCTGATGTGCCGTCAGCTCAGCTCAGCTCAGCTCGGCTCGGCTGCGGCACCGGACGAGAGGGGAACCAGAGGTGTCCCACATCCCACGCCGTGCAGCCGCCCTCGCCGCGTCCCTGGCCGGCGGGGCCGTCCTGCTGGGCGCTCCGGCCGCGCACGCGGTGACGATCGACGTCGACTACGCGTGCAAGACCCCCATCGGGGACAAGAGCGCCGTCTCGCCCATCGACATCAAGGGTGTCGCGGACGGCGGTGCGTACAAGCTGACCATGTCCTTCGAGAAGGGCGTCTCTTCCAGCCCCATCGAGCTCGGCAAGGGCGCGATGAAGCCGAGCGCCGTCATCAAGGTGGGCGGCGCGGACAGCGGGACGGTCGCCGTCTCCGGGCCCGCCAACACGGAGCCGATACCGGCCAACACCCCGATCAAGATCAGTGACCTGTCGGGCACGTACACCCCGAAGAAGAGCGGCAGCGTGACGTTCACCGCCTCCACGCTGACCATCCAGGCGCTGGGCACGACCACCACCTGCACGCCGACGAACAACCCCAAGCCGTCGCTGACGCTCGACATCAAGGAGCCCGGCGGGAGTTCCGGCGGGTCCTCCACGGGCGGGTCCTCGACCGGTGGGTCCGCTACGGGCGGGTCCTCCACGGGCGGGTCCACTGGTGGTTCCACCGGTGGGACCACCACGGGCGGGTCCGGGTCCGGCGGCGCTTCCGGCGGGGCCGCCTCCGGTGGTTCCTCCACCGGCGGTTCCTCCTCCACCGGCGGCGGCCAGCTGCCCCAGACCGGGCCCGCCGACTCCGCCGTCGCCCTCGGCACCCTCGGCGGCACCGTCCTGCTCACCGGCGTCGCCGGCACGCTCTGGCTGACCCGGCGGCGCCGGGCGGCGACCACGCGCTGACCCGCATGACCACGCGCTGACCCGCATGAAGGGGCCGCCTGTGCGCCGTCGTCCCGTCCGTCTTCTCCTGCCCGCCCTCGTGGCGTTGCCGCTCTGCGCCTCCGCCGTCCCGGCAGCCGCTGCTGCCGCCGACCGGCCGTGGTCGGCCGCGCCCGCCCCCGCCGGTACGGAGGCGCCCGGCCCGGACGACCGTGCGTCCTTCTACCTGGAGGGCGCCCCCGGCACGGTCCTCACCGACAAGCTGTCCGTGGTCAACCCCGCGGATCGCGAGCGCTCCTTCACCCTCCGGGGCACCGGGCCGTGGATCTCCCTCGCCCGGCAGCAGGTGCGGGTGCCCGCCCGCACCCGGGCGAACGTGCCCGTGCGCGTGACGGTCCCCGGTGACGCGGAGCCCGGCGACCACTCCGGTGCGGTGGTCGTGAGCGGGGAGGGGCGGGAGGTGCGCGTGCGGCTGGCCCTGCGCGTCGGCGGGGCACCGGCGCTGCCGGCGCTCGCCGTCGAGAACGTACGGGTCAGCGGCGCGGGCGCGGGCGGTGGCGCCGTGATCCGGTACGCCCTGGTCAACCGCGGCAACCGGGCGCTGACCCCGCGGCTCGCCATCCGCGCCGACGGGGTCTTCGGTACGGTCCTCCGCCGCGCGGTCGCCGACCTGCCGGGCGAGCTGGCGCCGGGGCGGGTGGTGCGGAGGGTGGAGCGGTGGCCGGACGCGCCGTGGCTGGACTCGGTGACGGTGCGGGTGACCGCTGTCGCGGAGGGCGGGGTGCGGGCCGGCGGGTCCGGGTCGTACACGCCTGTGCGGTGGGTTGTGCCGGTGGGGGGCGGGGTGGTGCTGGTGCTTGCGGGTGGTGCGGCGGTGCTGGTGCGGGGGCGCCGCGGTGCGGGGGCCGGGGCGTGAGCCGCGTCGTGGTCCGGCGCCGGGGCCTCCGGGGCAGGGTCCTGGACCGTATATTTACGGCGCCCTCAGCTCTGCCGCGGCCTCGCCCGGCGCTCGGCGCCGCAAATACACGGCAGCGTCCAGGACCCTGCCCCTGCGGCCCCGGCGCCTCCCTCGTCGTTCTGGCGCTGGTCCTGCTCGTCGCCCTCGTGCCGGTGGGTACGGCCGCCGCCGCGGCTCCTCGCGTCTCCCTGGACCGGCCGGAGGCCGGCAAGGGCAGCACCGTGGTGGTGAAGGGGGAGGGGTGGCGGCCGCAGGCCCTGCTCACTCTGCTGGTGTGCGGGCGGAACATGGTGGGTGGCACCAACGATTGCGTTAATGGGGAGGGCCGGACTGTCACTACGGAGAGTGATGGATCTTTTCGGCGGGAGTTTGTGGTCGGCGAGCCGCCCACGCCTTGCCCGTGTGTGGTGCACGTGGCCACGGTGACCGGGGAAGCCTCGGCAGCGGACGTCCCGCTGGTCGTCGCGGGGCATCCCGTCGCCCCGCTGCCCGAGTCCTCCGGGGCGCGGATCGGTGTGCTGGACGCCCGGCTGGAAGGCTCCAACGGGCTGCTCACGTGGTTCGGGGCGCCGCCGGTGCGGCGGCTCGTCCTCACGGTCGGGAACCTGGGGTCCGGGGTGGCCGAGGACCCCGTCTTCCGTGTGGGGACCGCGCGGGGGCTCCTCGCGCCCTCCTGGGAGGAGCGGAAGTGGCGCGGGACGATCCCGGCCGGGCAGCGGGCCCGGGTCGCCTTCGACGTGGAGCTCGCCGCGGGCGCCCACGGGCCCTACGAGGTGTCGCTCAAGTACGGCGGCAAGGTGCTGGTCACCGAGCCCTGGGACGTGGCCCGGCCGTGGGGGGTGACGCTGTTCTGGATCTTGCTGTGTCTGGTCGTTCCGGCGGGGCTCTTCCGGCTCGGGATGGCCGTTCTCGACCGGTTGCGGCCCCGGCCCGCCGCCGCGGTCGCGGAGCCCGGCGCCCTGCCCTGGTTCACCCCGGAGGCCATGCCGCGTTTGCCGGACTGAAACGCACAGTGCCCCGGCGCGCCATTGCGCCGGGGCACTGTCATTCAGGGGGTCCTCAGCGGACGTCGCCCATCAGGCCTTCGATCCGCTTGCGGGACATCCACACCGCGACACCGGCCAGGGTGGCGGCCGCCGCCTGTCCGAGGATCACGCCGGTGCCGTTCAGGTCGACACCCGCCTCCGTCAGCAGGGTCATGGTGCAGTCGCCCGCGGTCACCGCGAGGAACCAGACGCCCATCATCTGGCTCGCGTACTTCTGCGGCGCCATCTTCGTGGTGAGCGACAGACCGACCGGGGAGAGGCACAGCTCACCCATGGTCTGGATGCCGTAGATCATCAGCAGCCAGGCCGGGGTGACCTTGGTGCCGTCGGCGGCCATCGCCATCGGGATGGCGAAGACGAAGAACGAGGCGCCGATGATGACCATGGCCATCGAGAACTTCACCGTGGTGCTCGGCTCGCGGTCCTTGCGGGCGAGCCACAGCCACATCGAGGCGAAGACCGGGGCGATGGCCATGACCCACAGCGGGTTGACCGACTGGAACCAGGTCGACGGGAAGTTGATGCCGAAGACGTTGTCCGCGGTCTTCTTCTCGGCGAAGGTCGACATCGTCGAGCCGGCCTGGTCGAAGATCATCCAGAACACGGCGGCGGCGACGAAGAACCAGATGTAACCGCTGACCTTGGTCTGCTCGTTCGCCGTCAGGTCCTTGTCGCGCTTGATGCGGGTCAGGACCGTGATCGGGATGACCAGGCCGACCAGGGCGATCGGAATCGTGGCCCACTTCTGCGTGAAGTGGCCGGTGCCCGCGACGACGCCGTAGAAGGCGGCGGCGATGGCCAGCCACAGCAGGGCCTTCATCAGCGTGGCCTTGCGCTCGGCGGCCGTCAGCGGCTTCGGGACGACGCTGCTCTGCGGGCTGAGGTGGCGGGTGCCCCACAGGAAGAAGAGCAGGCCGAGACCCATGCCGGCCGCGGCGATCGCGAAGCCCAGGTGCCAGTTGACCTTCTGGCCGACGGTGCCGATGACGAGCGGCGCGGCGAAGGCACCGGTGTTCACACCGATGTAGAAGATCGTGAAGCCGCCGTCGCGGCGCGGGTCCTGCGGGCCGTCGTAGAGGTGGCCGACCATCGTGGAGATGTTGGCCTTCAGCAGGCCCGAGCCGATCGCCACCAGCGCGAGGCCGGCGAAGAAGGTCGGCTTGCCCGGGATGGCCAGCGTCAGGTGACCGGCCATGATGATGCCCGCCGCGATGGCGACCGTCTTGCGCGGGCCCCAGACGCGGTCGCCGAACCAGCCGCCGGGCATGGCGAGCAGGTAGACCATCGCCACGTAGATGGAGTAGATGGCCACCGAGCTGGCCTCGGGCATCGCCAGACCGCCGCCCTGGCTGTCGGGCTTCGCGTCCGGTCCGCCTGCGATCAGGTAGACGACGAGGAGGGCGCGCATGCCGTAGTAGCTGAAGCGCTCCCACATCTCCGTCATGAAGAGGGGGGCCAGGCCACGGGGGTGGCCGAAGAAGGTCTTGCCGCCGGAGTCCGGAGAGGTCTTCTCCTGCTCGGCCGCACCCTTCGTCAGGCTGGACGCCATGTCGATCCTTGAGTGCTCGGGACGCGCGGCTGCAGCTGCTACGCGCCCGGGTGGGGGTTGGCCGGCACCGGTCACCGCGCCGCCCGCCCCCACGTCCAAGGGGTTCGCTCTCTCCTCCAAGGGAGCGACAGGACAGCCGTCACCGGGATCCACGCCCCCGCGCCCCTTCGCGCGACGGACCCGGCCGCCAGGTCATTCACTGTGAACAAGACTGGGGTATCCAGCCCTGCACACGACAGAGACCTTCGGCGCGCCGAATACGATCCGAAGGTCCCCCTTGTAGCTACAGACGTCTGGTCACCATACGTCACACCCCGCCCGCAAATGGAAGCAGTTGAGATATGGATCACAAGGCTTCGGGGAACCGTTCAAGCACCCTTAAAGGTCCGTACCGCGCGGTCAAGGGTTGCCGCCGGTAGCTCCCGCGGGACCTCTGACGTGGGCCCGAGCGGACTACCATCACTCCATGACCCGAGTACTGCTCGCCGAGGATGACGCGTCCATCTCGGAGCCGCTCGCACGCGCCCTGCGCCGCGAGGGGTATGAGGTGGAGGTGCGAGAAGACGGTCCCACGGCGCTGGACGCCGGGCTCAAGGGAGGGGTGGACCTGCTCGTCCTCGACCTTGGGCTGCCCGGGATGGACGGACTGGAGGTCTGCCGCCGGCTGCGCACCGAGGGCCACGGCTTCCCGGTGCTGGTGCTCACCGCCCGGGCGGACGAGGTGGACACGGTCGTCGGCCTGGACGCCGGCGCCGACGACTACGTCACCAAGCCCTTCCGGCTCGCCGAGCTGCTGGCCCGCGTACGGGCCCTGCTGCGGCGCGGCACCGCCGAGGCCCACCAGCAGCCCCCCGCCACCCACGGCGTGCGGATCGACGTCGAGTCGCACCGTGCCTGGATGGGCGAGGAGGAACTGCAGCTGACGGCGAAGGAGTTCGACCTGCTGCGGGTGCTCGTGCGGGACGCCGGCCGGGTCGTCACCCGCGACCAGCTGATGCGAGAGGTCTGGGACACCACGTGGTGGTCGTCCACCAAGACCCTCGACATGCACATCTCCTGGCTGCGCAAGAAGCTCGGCGACGACGCCGCCAACCCCCGCTACATCGCCACCGTGCGCGGTGTCGGGTTCCGCTTCGAGAAGAGCTGATCAGAAGGATGCCGGGACCGGAGCGCCCGGAGGGGCCGCGCGCGCAGCGGCCCCTCCCGGCATCCGGAACCGCTTCCTTTCGTACCACCCGCCCGGAGGGCAACCCGTGCGTCGCCGCCTGATCAACTCCACGCTCGCCGTCGTCCTCGTGGTGATCGCCGTCTTCGGCATCTCGCTCGTCATCGTCGAGACCCGCACGATCGAGAGCAGCGCCCAGGAGAGCGTGAAGTCCGAGGCCGTACGGCTGGTGAGCATCGTCGACAGCCGGCTGGTCGGCGGCGAGCGGGTCGAGTCCGAGGTGCTCAGCGAGCAGATCACCGACGACCGGTACGCCCGCATCGAGATCCCCGGCCGGCCCGCGATCGAGATCGGCGACCGGCCCGCGGGCGGCGTCATCGTCGCGACCGAGCCGGGTGAGCAGGGCGTGCTCGTCCGGGTCGAGGAGTCCCGCTCCACGGTCAGCCGCGAGGTCGGCCGCACCCTGCTGGTGATCCTCGCCGTCGCGCTGCTGGCCGTGATCGCCGCCGTCTTCCTGGCCGTGCGCCAGGCCAACCGGCTCACCGCCCCGCTCACCGACCTCGCCGAGACCGCCGAACGGCTCGGCTCCGGCGACCCCCGCCCCCGCCACCGCCGCTACGGGGTGCCCGAGCTGGACCGGGTGGCCGACGTCCTCGACTCCAGCGCCGAGCGGATCGCGCGGATGCTCACCGCCGAGCGGCGGCTGGCCGCGGACGCCTCGCACCAGCTGCGGACCCCGCTGACGGCGCTCTCCATGCGGCTGGAGGAGATCACGCTCACCGACGAGCCGGAGACGGTCAAGGAGGAGGCGGCGATCGCCCTCGCCCAGGTCGAGCGGCTCACCGACGTCGTCCAGCGGCTGCTCACCAACTCCCGCGACCCCAAGTCCAGCTCGGCCGTCACCTTCGACCTCGACGAGGTCATCAAGCAGCAGATCGAGGAGTGGCGCCCGGCCTCGCGCAGCGAGGGCCGCGCCATCGTCCGCTCCGGCAAGCAGGGGCTCCGGGCCGTCGGTACGCCCGGCGCCGTCGCCCAGGTCCTCGCGACCCTCATCGAGAACTCCCTGATGCACGGCGACGGCACGGTCGCCCTGCGCACGCGCGTCACCGGCAACCAGGCGGTCGTGGAGGTCACCGACGAGGGACCGGGCGTGCCGCCGGACCTGGGGGCGCGGGTCTTCGAGCGCACCGTCAGCGGGCGGAACTCCACCGGCCTGGGGCTGGCCGTCGCACGGGACCTGGCGGAGGCGGACGGCGGCCGCCTGGAGCTGCTCCAGGCGAACCCGCCGGTCTTCGCGCTCTTCCTGAGCCGGGAGGCGGAGGGGTCGGACTCCCACGGGTGACCGTGCGTACGGGCCCGTTACTTGCGCGCTTCCGCCGGCTCCGGAGGCGCGGACAGGAACGATTCGGCGGTCTCCACCGCCTGCGCCCTGAAGACCCACGTGCGGTAGGACCAGAAGCGGAAGACCGTCCCTATCCCGAGGCCGATCACATTCTTCGCGATGTTGTCCGCGAGCGGGGTCGTCAGGCCGAAGCCGTAGTGAGAGATCGCCAGGATGCCGTTCTCGATCACCAGCCCGGCGCCGCTGAAGAGCAGGAACAGGCTCATCTCGCGGCTGCGCCGGCTCCTGTCGGAGTCGCGGTAGGTCCAGTAGCGGTTGCCGACGTAGTTGGTGGCGATGGCCACGGCCGTGGCGATTACGCCCGAGCGCACCACCGCGAGGCCGAAACCGTGGACGCAGATGTTGAAGACGATGAAGTTGACCACGAACCCGATGGCTCCGACCGCGCCGAACTTGGCGATTTCGCGGGCCACCCGCTCCAGCCGGGAACGCACTGTGCGCCGTTGACTCATGGGATCGTCAGGCTCCGTTGAATGGGCGTCTTGGGGCGTGGGGCAGCTTTCATGCTATCCAGCGGGCCCGGGCACCGACGGACGGAGTCGGTGAACGTGAGGCGAACGCGAGTCATATCGGCCATTGGTGCACTCACTGTCTTTTCGGATGATCCTCCGAACGCGGTCCGGGGCAGTTCCCCCGTACGGATACCCTGGGGGCGTGACGTTCCCGGTAGTCGGCATGGTCGGCGGCGGCCAGCTCGCCCGTATGACCCACGAGGCGGGCATCCCCCTCGGCATCAAGTTCAAGCTGCTCAGCGATACTCCGCAGGACTCGGCGGCCCAGGTGGTCAGCGACGTCGTCATCGGCGACTACCGCGACCTGGAAACCCTTCGTGCTTTCGCACAAGGGTGTGACGTGATCACCTTCGATCACGAGCACGTTCCCACCGAGCACCTCCGGGCCCTGGAGGCGGACGGCATCCCCGTCCGCCCGGGGCCCGACGCATTGGTGCACGCCCAGGACAAGGGCGTGATGCGGGCGAAGCTCGACGCGATCGGAGTGCCGTGCCCGCGGCACCGCATCGTCGAGGACCCCGACGACGTGGCGCGCTTCGCGGCGGAGGGCGACGGCTTCCCCGTCGTCCTGAAGACGGTGCGCGGCGGGTACGACGGCAAGGGGGTCTGGATCGTCCGCAGCGCAGAAGAGGCGGGTGAACCCTTCCGCGCCGGAGTCCCCGTCCTCGCCGAGGAGAAGGTCGCCTTCGTCCGCGAGCTCGCGGCGAACGTCGTCCGCTCCCCGCACGGCCAGGCCGTCTCGTACCCCGTCGTCGAGTCCGTCCAGGTCGACGGCGTCTGCGACACCGTGATCGCTCCCGCGCCCGGCCTCTCGCAGGAGCTCTCCGCGCAGGCCCAGCAGCTCGCCCTCAAGGTCGCCCAGGAGCTGGGCGTCGTCGGGCACCTCGCTGTGGAGCTGTTCGAGACCGCCGACGGCCGCATCCTCGTCAACGAGCTCGCGATGCGCCCGCACAACTCCGGTCACTGGACCCAGGACGGCGCGATCACCTCGCAGTTCGCCAACCACGTGCGCGCCGTGCTCGACCTGCCGCTCGGCGACCCCCGCCCGCGCGCCAAGTGGACCGTCATGGCCAACGTGCTCGGCGGCGACTATCCCGACATGTATTCCGCGTACCTCCATTGCATGGCACGCGACCCGGGCCTGAAGATCCATATGTACGGCAAGGACGTCAAGCCCGGCCGGAAGGTCGGACACGTCAACACCTACGGCGACGATCTGGCGGATGTGCGCGAGCGCGCGAGCCACGCCGCCGGATATCTGCGAGGAACGATCACGGAATGACTGCTTCCCCCGTCGGCCCCGTCGTCGGCATCGTCATGGGCTCCGACTCCGACTGGCCCGTCATGGAAGCCGCCGCCAAGGCCCTGGACGAGTTCGAGGTCCCCTACGAGGTCGACGTCGTCTCCGCGCACCGGATGCCGCGCGAGATGGTCGCGTACGGGGAGCGGGCCGCCGGGCGCGGCCTCAAGGCGATCATCGCCGGCGCGGGCGGCGCCGCCCACCTGCCCGGCATGCTGGCCTCCGTCACCCCGCTGCCGGTGATCGGCGTGCCCGTGCCCCTGAAGTACCTGGACGGCATGGACTCCCTGCTCTCCATCGTCCAGATGCCGGCCGGGGTGCCCGTCGCCACCGTCTCCGTCGCGGGGGCCCGCAACGCCGGCCTGCTCGCCGTCCGCATGCTCGCCGCGCACGACGCCGACCTGCTCGCCCGCATGCAGCACTTCCAGGACGAGCTCAACGAACAGGCCACGGACAAGGGCAGGCGGCTGCGCGCGAAGGTGCAGGGCGCCGGCGGCTTCGGATTCGGCAAGTGACCGCGGGAGCGACGATGACGGACCAGCTGCTGGACCGCGCCCGCGAGCTCCTCGCCGCCCACCCCGTCGTCGACGGGCACAACGACCTGCCCTGGGCGCTGCGCGAGCAGGTCCGCTACGACCTCGACCGGCGCGACATCGCCCGTGACCAGAGCGCCACCGGGCTCCACACCGACCTGCCGCGGCTGCGCGCGGGCGGCGTCGGCGCCCAGTTCTGGTCGGTCTACGTCCGCACGGACCTCGCCGGCGATGCGGCCGTCAGCGCCACGCTCGAACAGATCGACGTCGTCCGGCAGCTCGTGGACCGCCACCCCGGCGCGCTCAAGCTCGCCTTCACCGCCGACGACATGGAGGCCGCGCGCGCCGAAGGCCGCATCGCCTCGCTGATGGGCGCCGAGGGCGGGCACAGCATCAACTGCTCCCTGGCCACGCTGCGGGCGCTGCACCGGCTCGGCGTGCGCTACATGACCCTCACCCACAACGACAACATCCCGTGGGCCGACTCCGCCACGGACACCCCCGCGGCGGGCGGGCTGACCCGCTTCGGCGAGGAAGTCGTGCGGGAGATGAACCGCATCGGCATGCTGGTCGACCTGTCGCACGTCTCCGCCGACACGATGCGGGACGCCCTGCGGGTCACCGAGGCGCCGGTGATCTTCTCGCACTCGTCGGCGCGCGCCGTCTGCGATCACCCGCGCAACGTTCCCGACGACGTCCTCGGCGCGCTCGCCGCGAACGGGGGCGTGGCCATGGCGACGTTCGTCCCCAAGTTCATCCTGCCGGAGGCCGTCTCCTGGACGCAGGCCGCCGACGAGAACCTGCGTGCGCACGGCCTGCACCACCTCGACACCTCGCCGCGGGCGATGGAGCTGCACCGCGCCTTCGAGGCGGAGCGGCCGCGGCCGCTCGCGACGGCGTCCACGGTCGCCGACCACCTCGACCACATGCGCGAGGTCGCCGGCGTCGACCACATCGGCATCGGCGGCGACTTCGACGGCACGGCGTTCACCCCCGTCGACCTGGCCGACGTCGCCGGCTACCCCAACCTCGTCGCCGAACTCCTCCGCCGGGGCTGGTCCGACACGGACCTGGCGAAGCTGACGTGGCGCAATGCGGTGCGGGTGCTGCGGGACGCGGAGGAGGTGGCGCGGGCGGCTTCCGCGAAGCGGGGGCCGTCGATCGCGACGATCGACGTCCTGGACGGCCCGCCCGCCGCCTGAGCGTGTCGTGAGGCCCCGCCTCACTCATCCGCCGCAGCGGCGCTCGGCCACGACGGCGCATTCCGGCGGTGCCGCCACGGGCTCAGCCCCGGCCCGGCACCGCCGGTGACCGCCGCTTCGGCTGCTCGCCGTCGCGGCGGAGGTGACGCCGGGCGCCGTCAGGCGCGAGGGCGCCCCATCGCGCGGAACGTCCAGCCCGCGTTCCGCCACGCGGCAGCGTCCAGCGCGTTGCGGCCGTCGATGATGTGGTGGTCCGACGCGACGGCGGCGATCTCCGACGGGTCGAGTTCGCGGAACTCGCCCCACTCGGTGAGGTGCAGCACCACCCGCGCCCCGCGGCACGCCTCGAGCGCGCTCTCCGCGTAGGCGAGGGTCGGGAAGAGGCGCCGCGCGTTCTCCATGCCCTTCGGGTCGTAGACCGTGACCTGGCCGCCCTGCAGGTGGATCTGCCCGGCGACGTTGAGCGCGGGGGAGTCGCGGACGTCGTCCGAGTCCGGCTTGAACGCCGCGCCGAGGACGGCGACCCGCTGTCCGAGGAAGCTGCCGCCGACCGCCTCGCGGGCCAGCTCGACCATGTGCGCGCGGCGGCGCATGTTGATGGAGTCGACCTCGCGGAGGAAGGTGAGCGCCTGGTCGACACCCAGCTCGCCGGCCCGGGCCATGAAGGCGCGGATGTCCTTGGGCAGGCAGCCGCCGCCGAAGCCGACGCCGGCGCGCAGGAACTTCTTGCCGATGCGGTCGTCGTGGCCGATGGCCTCGGCGAGCTTGACGACGTCGCCGTCGGCGGCCTCGCACACCTCGGCCATGGCGTTGATGAAGGAGATCTTCGTGGCGAGGAAGGAGTTGGCGGCGGTCTTGACCAGCTCGGCGGTGGGGTAGTCGGTGACGACGAAGGGCGTGCCCTCGCCGACCGGCCCGGCGTACACCTCGCGCAGCAGCTTCTCGCCGCGCTCGCCGGTGACGCCGACGACGATGCGGTCGGGGTGCAGGGTGTCCTGGACGGCGAAGCCCTCGCGCAGGAACTCGGGGTTCCAGGCCAGCTCGACCTCCTCGCCGGCCGGAGCGAGTTCGGTGAGCAGCCGCGCGAGCCGGGCGGCGCTGCCGACCGGGACGGTGGACTTGCCGACGACGAGCGCGGGGCCGTGCAGGACGGCGGCCAGGGAGGTGAAGGCGGCGTCGACGTAGGACATGTCGCAGGCGTACTCGCCGTGCTTCTGCGGAGTGTTCACGCAGACGAAGTGGACGTCGCCGAACTCGCCGACCTCCTCCCAGGAGGTCGTGAAGCGCAGCCGCCCGGTCGAGCCCTCCAGCCCGGCGACGTGCTTGCGCAGCAGTTCCTCCAGCCCCGGCTCGTACATCGGGACCTTGCCGCGCCCGAGCATCTCGATCTTCTCGGGGGCCACGTCGAGGCCCAGCACCTCGAAGCCGAGCTCGGCCATGGCCGCGGCATGGGTGGCGCCGAGGTAGCCGGTGCCGATCACGGTGATCCTGGGGGCCATACGTGCTCCATGTGCTGACGGGCGGGACTGCGGTGCCCGAGCATAGTCGGGCCCCGAGCTGGGAAGGAGCGGGGTGGACGGCAGTCGCGGGGGCGCCTGCCGGGTGCTGTCGGCAAGCTCACGTAGTCCCTGTCCGGGAGCCGCCCCTAGAATCGGGGTTACTAAACGGTAGTTAACTCTCAGGGGAGTACGCCTTGGCGGGAAACACGGACTTCGACCTCTACCGGCCGTCCGAGGAGCACGACGAGCTGCGCAAGGTCGTGCGCCAGCTCGCCGAGGAGAAGATCGCCCCGCACGCTGCCGCGGTGGACGAGGAGGCCCGCTTCCCCCAGGAGGCCCTGGACGCCCTCGTCGCCACCGACCTGCACGCCGTGCACGTCCCCGAGGAGTACGGCGGCGCCGGTGCGGACGCCCTCGCCACGGTGATCGTCATCGAGGAGGTCGCCCGCGTCTGCGTGTCGTCCTCGCTGATCCCCGCCGTGAACAAGCTCGGTTCGCTGCCGGTGATCCTCTCCGGCTCCGAGGAGCTGAAGAAGAAGTACATGGGCCCGCTCGCCAAGGGCGACGCGATGTTCTCGTACTGCCTCAGCGAGCCGGACGCCGGCTCGGACGCGGCCGGCATGAAGACCCGCGCCGTGCGCGACGGCGACTTCTGGGTCCTCAACGGCGTCAAGCGCTGGATCACCAACGCCGGCGTCTCCGAGTACTACACGGTCATGGCCGTGACCGACCCCGAGAAGCGTTCCAAGGGCATCTCGGCCTTCGTCGTCGAGAAGGGCGACGAGGGCGTCTCCTTCGGCGCCCCGGAGAAGAAGCTCGGCATCAAGGGCTCCCCGACCCGCGAGGTCTACCTCGACAACGTCCGCATCCCCGCCGACCGCATGATCGGCGCGGAGGGCACGGGCTTCGCCACCGCGATGAAGACCCTGGACCACACCCGCATCACCATCGCCGCCCAGGCCCTCGGTGTCGCCCAGGGCGCCCTCGACTACGCCAAGGGCTACGTCCAGGAGCGCAAGCAGTTCGGCAAGCCGATCGGCGACTTCCAGGGCGTCCAGTTCATGCTGGCCGACATGGCGATGAAGATCGAGGCAGCCCGCCAGCTCACCTACGCGGCGGCCGCCAAGTCCGAGCGCGGCGACGCCGACCTCACCTTCCAGGGCGCCGCCGCCAAGTGCTTCGCCTCGGACGTCGCCATGGAGGTCACCACCGACGCCGTCCAGCTCCTCGGCGGCTACGGCTACACCCGTGACTACCCCGTCGAGCGCATGATGCGCGACGCGAAGATCACGCAGATATACGAGGGCACGAACCAGGTCCAGCGCATCGTCATGGCGCGCAACCTGCCGAAGTAGCCCGCAGGCGTCGCGGCCGGTGGCGTTCCCCGTACGGGGGAGCGCCACTGGCGCCCGGGCACGGCGGGGCCGATCCTGCTGGGGGGACATCCGTATCCGCCCGCCGCCTGGAGGCGCCCGTCATGCCCGACGTAACCGGCCCCTACGCTCCCGGTACCCCCTGCTGGGTCGACCTCATGGTCCCCGACCAGCAGGCGGCGCTCGACTTCTACCGCGACCTGTTCGGCTGGCAGGGAGAGGTCGGGCCGCCCGAGACCGGCGGTTACGCGGTCTGCTCGATGGACGGCAAGCCCGTCGCCGGGATCATGGCGGCGATGAACCCCGACGGCAGCACGCCCGACCCGATGCCGCCCTCGGTGTGGACCACCTACCTCGCGACCGCCGACGTGGACGCCACCCAGTCGCGCATCGCCACCAACGGCGGCGAGGTGATGATGCCGGCCATGGACGTCATGACCCTCGGCCGGATGTCCGTGGCCACCGACCCCACGGGCGCCGTCTTCGGCCTGTGGCAGGCGCGCGACTTCCCCGGCGCGGCCGTGGTCAACGAGCCGGGCGCCGTGATCTGGAACGAGCTCAACACCAGCGACACCGCCACCGCCTCGGGCTTCTACGCCAAGGCGCTCGGCATCAAGGCCACCCCGATGGAGGGCGCCACCGGCTACTTCTCGCTGGAGGTGGACGGCCGCATGGTCGGCGGGCTCCAGGGGCTCGCCGGCATCGAGGGCATCCCCGAGGACACGCCCTCGCACTGGCTGACGTACTTCTCCGTGGACGACACCGACAGCACGGTCGACGCGCTGGTGCGCGCCGGCGGCAACGTCCTCAAGCCGCCGTTCGACATGATGGCGGGCCGCATGGCCGTCGTGCAGGACCCGCAGGGCGGCGTCTTCGCCGTCATCAACGCGACGCCGCCCGACCAGCCGGCCTGAGCCGGGCCGGCCGGGCCCCGCGCGGCGCCTCACTTGTCGGAGACGGTGACCTTCTGGTCCTTCTTCAGCTGCCCGAAGAGCTCGTTGGCTTTGGTCATGTCCCACTTCACGGCCACGCCGTCGTTGGGCGTGGGATGGTTCGCGGTGGCGATGGGCACGGTCATCTGCTGCCCGTCGCCGCCCGTGACGCCCTTCATGGCCCAGAACATGTCCATCAGGTCGAACAGCCCCATGTCCTTGTCGACGATGAGCGTGTCGAGCCCCGAGCCGATCACCGGGTAGAGGCGGAAGGGGTTGAGGACGGTCGAGGGCGAGGCCGCCTGCTTCGCGAGCGTGTTCAGGAACTTCTGCTGGTTGCGCATCCGGCCCAGGTCCTGGTCGGCCTCCTGGTGGCGCTGGCGCACGAAGGCCAGCGACTGGGCGCCGTCCAGCTCCTGGCAGCCCGCCTTGAAGTCCGCGCCCGAGTCCCGGTCCTTCAGCGGCTTGTCGAGGCACATCTCGACGCCGCCCAGCGCGTCGACCAGGTTGCGGAAGCCGCCGAAGCCGATCTCCGCGTAGTGGTCGATGCGCAGGCCGGTGTTGAACTCGATGGTCTGCGCGAGCAGCTCCGCGCCGCCGTCCGAGTACGCCTGGTTGAGCTTGTGGGTGGACTTCGCGAACCGCTTGCCGGACTTCTGGCCCGTGAAGGCGGGGATGGTGACCCAGGAGTCGCGCGGCAGGCTCAGCATCGTGGTGCCGTTGTCGCCGGTGTGCAGGATCATCATCGAGTCGGTGCGCTTGCCGTCCGCCGACCCCGTGTGCAGGTCCTTCTTGTCCTGGTCCGACAGGCCCTCCCGGCTGTCCGAACCGACGATCAGGTAGTTGGTGCCCTCGCCGGCCGGCGGCCGCTCCTTGACCTTGCTCAGGTCCACCTCGGTGCGGAGCTTGGAGTCGGCCCAGAAGTACGTGCCGACCGAGACCGCCAGCAGCAGGACGACGAAGGTCACCA
>NZ_JBAMDC010000569.1:0-3095 GCF_036961605.1 Streptomyces sp. KLMMK | reverse complement strand
CGAGATCGTCGAGGTGGTGGGCGGCCAGATCGCACAGGGCGCGGTGCCAGCGCCGCCGGGCGTCGTCCGGCTCCTCCGGGCCCGTCGCCTCGCGCCGCACGGCGTCGAGCCCGCCGCGCAGCTGACGCGTCTGCGAGATGAGGGCGTCGACCGTGCCGTGCTCGGGCGGCTGAGCAGCGGAGGAGTCCGCGTGGAGGGGGGACGGCATCTCGTACTCCGATTGGGGGGCGCGGCGCGGCCGGCTCCATAGGGTCCGTGGGATGGGCCGTAACGACTGTTGCACAGCGAGCGAGGGCCTGTAAGTGCTTTGGCAACACCCGATCCGGTGGTGTCTGAGGCATATGCCTATGGCAGGGCGAAGCGGTGGTGAAGGTTCACCTTGGGGGTGACCAAGTGATTACGGGGAGTGGGATCGCGTCAACGCGGGGGCGGAGTGGCCGAGGTGCGGGCAAACCGGACAGGACTCGGCGGAATCCCTCACTCCAGGTAGGCTGCGGGGCGCTCGACCGACCTCGAGTTACCCCTGTTCACCACGCATAGCACCGGTGGACACCGGCAAGAATGCCGGACGACGGAAATCCCGTTGCCAGCCGACTCCCCGCACCGGATGCTGACCCCATGTTCGATCCAGACATAGCGCCCAGCGGCACCCTGCTCGGCCTCCTTCAGCGAGGCCGCGGCGACGGGACCCTGCATGCCCTCGCGGCGCCGCGGGCGGAGGCGCTCGCGGCGCTCCACCACTGCCTCATCGGCGACCCCAGGCGCGACTGGCAGGTGGAGAACCGCTCCCTCTATTACGCGCGCCTGTGTCTGGACCTCGACGCCGGGCTCGACGGGATCGACGCCCACCTCTTCGACGCCGACGACCTCCTCGACACCGCCGAGGAGCGCACCGGGCTCGCCCTCGCCGTCCTCGGCCACCTCGCCTCGTACGGCCGGGAGGACGCCCTCCTGCTGCTGCGGCGGTACGCGATCTCCGGAGCCAACTGGGCCTGGGCCCTCGACGAGCTCGCCCTGCGCGACGACGACGCGGGCCTGCTCGCCCTCGGCGAGAGCATCCTCGCCCGCTTCCCGCGGACCCCGGAGGGCGAGAAGGCGCTCGCCGCGGCCGTGCGCGACGCCTTCGAACCCCGCCCCTGGCGGCTGTGGGCCGATGCGGCCCAGTCGCCCGCCACGGCGGACCGGGTGCGCGCCGCGCAGGAACAGGGCTCCTTCGACCGCTGGCAGCGCCAGCTGCGCCCCACCGGCCCGCGGCCCGGCTGGAGCGTGCGCGAGGTCCTCGACTGGGCCCAGGAGGGCCTCGGCCTGCACCCCGTCCAGCTGCGCCACGTCCCGGCGACCCGCTGCCTGAACGCCGTCGCGGGCCCCGAGGACCGGCTGGAGATCATCGAGGCCGCCGCCTTCGGCCCCGAGGGCGCCCGGGCCACCGCCCTGCGCTATCTCGCCGAGCACGACGACCCCCAGGCGCTCGACCTCATCGAGGCCGCCGCGGCCGAGCCCGGCGAGCTCGTGGCCGAGGCCGCCGTCACCGCCTTCGAGCGGATGCGCGGCACGGCCGCCCTGGAGCGCGCCCGCGCCTGGATCCACCGGGCCGACGCCCTCGGCGGCGCGGCGGCCGGCATGCTCGCCTCCCGCGGCGCCCCCTACGACGCGGCACTCGTCCTCGGCGCCCTGCGCCGGACCGTCCGGGCCGAGGGGCCCGACGCGCCCGTCCTGTGGGACCTCGTGCCGGGTGCCGGGCGGCTGGGGATCACCTGCGCCGCGCCCGTCCTGCGGCACATCTACCGCGAGACGTCGTCCTCGCACCTGCGCGGGCGCACGGCGCGGGCGCTGGCCGCGACGGACCCGTCGTTCGCCAAGGGCTTCGCGGTCGAGTGCCTGTGGGACTGCGAGGAGACCACTCGCGAGCTCGCCGCGCACCACGCCGCCACGGCCGACGCCCGCGTCGTCGAGCAGCTGCGCCGGCTCGCCGCGGATCCGGCCGAGGAGGACGAGGTCCAGATCGCGGTCCGCAGCCGTTTCGGCCCGGAGTCGGCGGTCTGAGCGGCCTGCGAGCAGAATGATCACGTGAATGAGATAACAGGCGATTCGACGACCGGCGTACCGGCGACCCGCGTTCCGGCGACCGGTGTGAAGGCGAGGCGGGCGGCCGGGCGGGCGGCCGCCGCGGTGGCCGTCCTCGTGGCGGCGCAGATGGCGGCCGGGACGGTCGCGGAGGCGGCTGCCGCCCCGCCGTCCGCGCAGGCCGAGGCCGTGGCGGGCAAGGCCGCGACCGGTACGACAGTCCCCGTCAGGATCACGGAGGGGCAGGTCGCCGAGGCCGCTCCGGGCGGCGCGATCCTCTACCCGAGCGTCACCAGCTGCCTGACGGTCACCGTCCGGCTGCGTGACGGGGGTCTCGTGGGGGCTCACGCGAGCCTCTTCCAGGTGCCCGGCGAATACCGCTCCGACCGCATCCTGTCCGAGCTGAAGCGCGCAGTCGGCGGCCGGCCGGTGCGCGCGGTCGAGGTCAGGGGCGCCGTCGGCGCCTGGGACCCGAGCTATTTCGTCAAGGCCATCGAGAGCTACGGGGACGGGGAGGCCGTGCCCTTCCCGGAGGCACCCGACCCCCGCGGCATCGCCGAAGCGGTGGGCAAGGGCCTCGGGCAGCCCCGGGCCCTGGTGACCGTCGAGGACGTGCCCGACGGAGACCAGACCGTCCGCTGACGAAAAGGAGGGTGCGGGGCGGCGCGGCCGCCCCGCACCCTCATTCTCCGCTCAGGTGCGACGGCGCTTGAGGGCCTTGCGGATCAGGACGATCGCCAGAATGATCATGGCGATCACGAAGACGAAGACCAGGATCATTACGATGATCATGAAGATGCCGAGCTTCTTGAAGAAGCCCTTCTTCTTCTTTTTCTCCTTCTTCGGCTTCTTCGCCGCCGTGGTCACGTGACCCTTGGAGGACCGGTGACCGTGCGCGGCCTGCAGCGCGGACGCGGCACCAGTGCGCTCGGCTCCTGCGGCGGCCCCGGTCCCGGCCTGACGCTCCACCGTGGCGACGGCGGCGGCCGGGCGAGCCTGCTCCGTGGCCTGGGCGGACGCGGGGGAGACCA
>NZ_JBAMDC010000568.1:0-3099 GCF_036961605.1 Streptomyces sp. KLMMK | reverse complement strand
GGCCGTCGCCGAGGAGTCCGCCCCGGCCGAGGGCGACGGGGAGCCCGACACCTCCGTACGGGACCGCCTCGCCGCGGACGGCGCCAATGCCCGGCAGACGGAGATGGAGGCGCGCCTCCAGGTCCGTACGCACGAGGAGCGCGTCAAGGCCCTCGCGGGGCGGGCGGACGGCCTGGACCGGGCGGCCCGTGCCGAGCGCGAGGCGCGGGCCCGCGCGGAGCAGCGCCGCGCCAGGCTGCGGCACGAGGCCCGCGTCGCCACGGCCGTCGCGTCGGGGGCCCGGCAGCTCCTCGCGCACGTCGAGGTCTCCCTCGTGCGCGCCGACGAGGAGAAGCGGAGCGCAGAGGAGGCGAAGGGCGCCCGGGAGCGCGAGCTGACGGCCGAACGCAACCGGGGCCGCGAGCTGAAGAGCGAGCTGGACAAGCTCACCGACACGGTGCACAAGGGCGAGGTGCTCGGCGCGGAGAAGCGCCTGCGCATCGAGCAGCTGGAGGCCAGGGCACTGGAGGAGCTCGGCGTCGAACCCGCGGGCCTGGTCGCGGAGTACGGGCCGGACCAGCCCGTACCGCCGTCCCCGCCGGCCGAGGGCGAGGAGCTGCCGGAGGATCCGGACCACCCCAGGAACCGCCCCGTGCAGTACGTACGGGCGGAGCAGGAGAAGCGGCTCCGTGCCGCCGAGCGCGCCTATCAGCAACTGGGCAAGGTCAATCCGCTGGCGCTGGAGGAGTTCGCGGCGCTGGAGGAGCGGCACAAGTTCCTCTCCGAGCAGCTGGAGGACCTCAAGAAGACCCGCAGCGATCTGCTCCAGGTCGTCAAGGACGTCGACAAGCGCGTCGAAGAGGTCTTCACGGAGGCGTACCGGGACACGGCCCGGGAGTTCGAGGGCGTCTTCTCCCGCCTCTTCCCCGGCGGCGAGGGGCGGCTCGTCCTTACCGACCCGGACGACATGCTGGCCACCGGCGTGGACGTCGAGGCGCGGCCGCCGGGCAAGAAGGTCAAGCGCCTGTCGCTGCTGTCGGGCGGGGAGCGCTCGCTGACCGCGGTGGCGCTGCTGGTCGCGATCTTCAAGGCGCGACCGAGCCCGTTCTATGTGATGGACGAGGTCGAGGCGGCGCTGGACGACACCAACCTCCAGCGGCTAATCGGGATCATGAAGGAGCTGCAGGAGAGTTCGCAGCTGATCGTGATCACGCACCAGAAGCGGACGATGGAGGTCGCCGACGCGCTCTACGGCGTCTCGATGCAGGGCGACGGTGTCTCGAAGGTGATCAGCCAGCGACTCCGTTGATCTTGAAATCGCGTGTCAGTGGCTTCACTTCTTCAAGTGTTGAACTCAACGCGTGAGAAGCCTCCTGGAAACTTCTTGGTTACGACCTATTGACTTAAGAAGATGAAGACATAGGGTCTGCAGCGTTGCTAATACCTTCAAGTGGTGGGCCCCCAAGTCCTATGCCCCACTTGAAGTGCCAGCCCCCCCACGCCCGGCAGTGCCGCCGGGCCTCAGGAGTACACGTTGACCAGCACTGCGACGGCGCAGGGGTCCGAGGGCCGCAAGGCCCAGCCGGATCACCTCGGGCATGTCATCTTCATCACCGCGGCCGCGGCCATGGGTGGCTTTCTCTTCGGCTACGACAGCTCCGTGATCAACGGCGCGGTCGAGGGCATTCGCGGGAAGTACGACATCGGCTCCGCAGCCCTGGCCCAGGTCATCGCCATCGCCCTCATCGGCTGCGCCATCGGCGCCGCCACCGCGGGCCGGCTCGCGGACCGCATAGGCCGGATCCGCGTCATGCAGATCTCCGCGACGCTCTTCACGATCAGCGCCGTCGGCTCGGCCCTGCCGTTCGCCCTGTGGGACCTGGCGTTCTGGCGCATCCTCGGCGGCATCGCCATCGGCATGGCCTCGGTCATCGGCCCGGCCTACATCGCCGAGGTCTCGCCGCCCGCCTACCGCGGCCGCCTCGGCTCCTTCCAGCAGGCCGCGATCGTCGTCGGCATCGCCGTCTCGCAGCTTGTCAACTGGGGCATCCTCAACCTCGCCGACGGCGACCAGCGCGGTCACCTCATGGGCATCGAGGCCTGGCAGCTGATGCTCGGCGTCATGGTCGTCCCGGCCGTCCTCTACGGCCTGCTCTCCTTCGCGATCCCCGAGTCGCCCCGCTTCCTGATCTCCGTCGGCAAGGTCGACAAGGCGAAGAGCGTGCTGGCCGACGTCGAGGGCCACACCGTCGACCTCGACAAGCGCGTCGCCGAGATCGAGCTCGCGATGCACAGCGAGGAGAAGTCCACCTTCAAGGACCTCCTCGGTGGCAAGGCGGGCCTCCTGCCCATCGTCTGGGTCGGCATCGGCCTGTCGGTCTTCCAGCAGCTCGTCGGCATCAACGTGGCGTTCTACTACTCGGCCACCCTCTGGCAGTCCGTCGGCATCGACCCGAGCGACTCCTTCCTGTACTCCTTCACGACGTCGATCATCAACATCGTCGGCACCGTGATCGCGATGATCTTCGTCGACCGGGTCGGCCGCAAGCCGCTCGCCCTCGTCGGTTCGGCCGGTATGGCCATCTCCCTCGCCCTCGAGGCCTGGGCCTTCTCCGCGCAGGCCGCCGACGGCTCCCTGCCGACCACCCAGGGCACGGTCGCCCTCGTCGCCGCGCACGCCTTCGTGCTCTTCTTCGCGCTCTCGTGGGGCGTCGTGGTCTGGGTCTTCCTCGGCGAGATGTTCCCCAACCGCATCCGCGCCGCGGCACTCGGCGTCGCCGCCTCCGCCCAGTGGGTCGCCAACTGGGTCATCACCGCGAGCTTCCCGAGCCTGTCGGACTGGAACCTCTCCGGTACGTACGTCATCTACGCGGTCTTCGCCGTGCTCTCGATCCCCTTCGTGCTCAAGTACGTCAAGGAGACGAAGGGCAAGGCGTTGGAGGAGATGGGCTAACCCCCCCCGCCGCCCTCTCCTCAACAGGACGCTGCCCCGGCTCACCGACGAGCCGGGGCAGCGTCCTGTTTGCGTACGGCGCGAGCGGGGCCGACGTCGGGGGGCTGGCACGGCCTCGCGCACGGGGCGTGGGGCGGCGGGGCGCGGCCCATGGCGGAGGCCGGTGG
>NZ_JBAMDC010000567.1:0-3100 GCF_036961605.1 Streptomyces sp. KLMMK | reverse complement strand
GCCCAGATCGGCCTGCTGGCGGCCATCGGGCGGGCCACCGTCCTGGTCCGGCCGCGGCCCCGCGTGGTCGTCATGTCCACCGGCAGCGAGCTCGTCGAGCCCGGCGAGGAGCTCGCGCCCGGCCGCATCCACGACTCCAACAGCTTCGTGCTGTCCGCCTGCGCGCGCGACGCCGGCGCCATCGCCTACCGGGTCGGCGCCGTCGACGACGACGCCGAGCTCCTGCGCGCCACCCTGGAGGACCAGCTCATCCGCGCCGACGCCGTCGTCACCAGCGGCGGCGTCAGCGTCGGCGCGTACGACGTGGTCAAGGAGACCCTCGCCGGGCTCGCCGGCGAGGAGGGCAGCGTCTCCTTCCGCCGGCTCGCCATGCAGCCCGGCAAGCCGCAGGGCTTCGGCCGGATCGGCCCGGACCGGGTCCCGCTCTTCGCCCTCCCGGGCAACCCCGTCAGCTGCTACGTCTCCTTCGAGCTCTTCGTCCGCCCCGCCCTGCGGGCCCTCATGGGGCTCGACCCCGTCGACCGCACCACCGTGCGCGCCGTGTGCACCGACGCCGTGGCCTCCTCGCCGCAGGGCCGCCGCCAGTTCCTGCGGGCCCGCCACGAGCCGGGCTCGGGCACGGTCTCGCTCGTCGGCGGCGCCGGCTCGCACCTGGTGAAGGCCCTCGCCCAGGCCAACGCCCTCGTCGTCGTCCCCGAGGAGACGACCTCCGTCGCCGTCGGCACGGAGGTCGACGTGGTGCTCCTCGGCTGACTCCTCGGCCGGTCACCCGCCGCGCGCTGCCGGTACGGTGTCTGCCCAACAGGACCCGGACCAGGAGAACCATGAGCAGCGCCCAGGACCCGCCCGAGGCCTCCCGCCTGACCCACATCGACAGTGCGGGCGCGGCCCGCATGGTCGACGTCTCGGCCAAGGAGGTCACCGCCCGCACGGCCCGCGCCAGCGGGCGGGTCCTCGTCTCGCCGCGCGTGGTGGAGCTGCTGCGCGGCGAGGGCGTCCCCAAGGGCGACGCCCTCGCCACCGCCCGCATCGCCGGCATCATGGGCGCCAAACGCACCCCCGACCTGATCCCGCTCTGCCACCCGCTGGCCGTCTCCGGCGTGAAGGTCGACCTGTCCGTCGCCGACGACGCCGTGGAGATCACCGCCACGGTGCGGACGACCGACCGCACGGGCGTGGAGATGGAGGCGATGACGGCCGTCGCCGTCGCCGCCCTGACGGTCGTGGACATGGTCAAGGCCGTGGACAAGGGCGCGACCGTCACGGACATCAGGGTGGAGGAGAAGACGGGCGGAAAGTCGGGCACGTATCTCCGCTCCGCGGCGGACGGGGACGGCGCGTGACCGCGGGGCACACGCCCGAAGACGGGCCTTCGCCGGCGAACCGCCGCAACGGCGAGCAGCCACCACGCTCAGGTCCGGCGGTGGCGGACCTGCCGGCCGCCTCGGAGCGGACCCCGTACAGGGCCTTGGTCATCACCGCCTCCCACCGCGCCGCCACAGGCGTCTACGAGGACAAGGGAGGCCCTCTTCTCGCAGCCGGGCTGGAAGCCATGGGGTTCCTGACCGACGGCCCCGTCGTCGTCGACGACGGGGCCCCCGTCGAGGCGGCCCTGCGCAACGGCGTCACCGCCGCCTACGACGTGATCGTCACCACCGGCGGCACCGGGCTGTCGCCCACGGACCGCACGCCCGAGGCGACCCGCCCCCTCCTCGACCGGGAGGTCCCCGGCATCGCCGAGGCCGTCCGCGCCGAGGGGCTGGCCAAGGTGCCCACCGCCGCCCTCTCCCGGGGCCTGGCCGGGCTGGCCGGGCGGACGCTGATCGTGAACCTGCCCGGATCGACGGGCGGCGTCCGCGACGGCCTCGCCGTGCTGGGCCGGCTGCTGGTCCACGCCGTGGAGCAGGTGCACGGGGGCGATCACCCGAGACCGGGGGGCCCGCACTGAACGCCGGCCGCCCCGCCGAGCTCGTGGACGGCGACGTCCTCCTGCGCCCCATCCGGATGCGCGACCAGCACGCCTGGCGGGAGGTCAACCGGCGCAACCGCGACTGGCTGCGCCCCTGGGAGGCGACGATCCCGCCGCCCCCGCCGGGCGGCCCGGTCGCGCACCGCCCCACGTACCGGCAGATGGTGCGCCACCTGCGGGCCGAGGCCCACGCGGGGCGCATGCTGCCGTTCGTCATCGACTACCGGGGCAGGCTGGCCGGCCAGCTGACCGTGGCCGGGATCACCTGGGGCTCGATGTGCTCGGCGCACATCGGCTACTGGGTGGACGCGGCCGTCGCGGGCCGCGGCGTGATGCCGACCGCGGTCGCGCTCGCGGTCGACCACTGCTTCCGCTCGGTCGGCCTGCACCGCGTGGAGGTGTGCATCCGGCCGGAGAACCTGCCCAGCCGCCGGGTGGTGGAGAAGCTGGGCTTCCGGGAGGAGGGGCTGCGGCCCCGCTACCTCCACATCGACGGCGCCTGGCGCGATCACCTGGTCTACGCGCTGACGTCCGAGGAGGTCCCCGAAGGGCTCCTGCAGCGGTGGCACCGCTCCCGGCCCGGGACCCCGCAGAAATAGAATAGATATTCGAAAGTGACCGTCAATCGACGGTATTCGAGTGGACTCGGTCTCAACAATCACAAAAAAAGTTCGAGATATCAGCCGGATCGTGCGACACACCGGGCCAATTGGCGGAATCCCCTGCGCGTACCCCTCTACGGTGTGAAGTGTGAGCAGCAGCGGCCTCATCTACGCAGTCATCGTCGGGGCCTGGGCCGCCTACTTGGTGCCGATGTGGCTCCGTAGGCAGGACGAGCTCAATGAAGCCCGTCCGACGGAACGCTTCAGCACCGCCATCCGGCTTCTGTCGGGCCGGGCGGGGATGGAGCGCCGTTACGCCAAGGACCTGGAAGTGCGCGCCGCCGACGACGCGCCGGTCTCAAGCGAGCCCGGGGAGCCGGCGGCCCGTGCGCCCGAGCCGGAAGCGCCGACCGAAATGGTCGACGTCCGGCCCTTCGGCATGCCCGGAGCGGGGGGCGGGGGACCGGTGGAAGCGCCGGGCTCCGCGGGCCCGCCCGGCGGCTCCCAGAGCTCCGTGGCGCCCCCGGGT
>NZ_JBAMDC010000566.1:0-3109 GCF_036961605.1 Streptomyces sp. KLMMK | reverse complement strand
CACAGCGTGAGCTCCCCGGCGACGGGGGCGCCCTCGTGACCGGTGGCCAGCGCCTCGGCCAGCAGCTGCCGGGCCCGGGCCGCGGCGTCCGCGACCAGGAACTCCAGCGCCGCGGGATCCAGCCCGGGCGCGGGCGCCACGTCGCCGCTGAGCACCGGAGGGCGCGCCGGTCCCTCCACGACGGGAGGCGGATCCGGCAGCGGAGCCACGAAGGACGCCGTGGCGAACGCCTCGGCCGCAGGCACTCCGGAGGGCGCTCCGGCGTCCTGTCCCGGCCCGCCGCCGGATCCGCGTGCGGCGTTGCGCGCCTGCAGCTGCTCCAGCAGCTCGCGTTCCCCCCGGCCGCGCATCAGCAGCAGGACGATCGGGTCCTGGTCGAGCAGCAGTGCCATCTGGTGGCACAGCGCCGCCGTGTGCGCGCAGTGGTCCCACGCCCCGCACGTGCACTCCGGCTCCAGGTCCCCGATGCCCGGCAGCAGTTCCACCCCCGCCGCGAGCGCGTCCTCGGCCAGGTGCGGCGGTATGTCGCGGTCGAGCAGTGCGGCGATGTGCCCGGCCTGACCCGCCACCAGCTCCAGGAGGCGCTCCCAGTCGGCCGTGCCGAACTCCTGCACCACCACGTCGGCGCGGTACGGAGTGCCGTCACGGTCCCGTACGACTGCCGTGACGCGCCCCGGCCGTACCGAGACCGCGCCCACCGCGCCCGCGCGCGCGTGCCTGCGCCCGGCCTTCACCTGCTGCCCGTCCAGCGCTGTGTCCTCCAGAGCCTTGAGCCACGCCCGGCCCCACCAGGTCCGTGCGGAGCTCCGCGCGCGCTCGGGCGGCAGCGCCTCGAAGGTGCGCTCCGCCCTCTCGGTGGCGTCCTGTCCGCTCAACGTCCGTTCCCCCTCAGTGCGACGAGATCCGCCAGTTCGGCGTCGGTCAGTTCGGTGATGGCCGCCTCGGCGGTGCCGAGGACGGCGTCCGCCAGGGCCTGCTTGCGGGTGAGCATCTCGGCGATGCGGTCCTCGACCGTGCCCTCGGTGACGAACCGGTGCACCTGCACCGGCTGCGTCTGGCCGATCCGGTACGCGCGGTCGGTCGCCTGCGCCTCGACGGCCGGGTTCCACCACCGGTCGAAGTGCACGACGTGCCCGGCCCGGGTGAGGTTCAGGCCCGTACCGGCCGCCTTGAGCGACAGCAGGAAGACGGGCACCTCGCCGTCCTGGAAGCGGCGCACCATCTCTTCGCGGCGCGGCACGGGCGTCCCGCCGTGCAGGAGCTGCGTGGGGACGCCCCGGGCGCCCAGGTGCTGCTCCAGGAGGCGTGCGGTCGCCACGTACTGGGTGAACACCAGCACGCTCGCGCCCTCGGCGAGGATCGTGTCCAGCAGTTCGTCCAGGAGCTCGACCTTGCCCGAGCGGCCGGCGATCGCCGGGGACTTCTCCTTGAGGAACTGCGCCGGGTGGTTGCAGATCTGCTTCAGGCCGGTCAGGAGCTTGACGATCAGGCCGCGGCGTTCGAAGCCGTCCGCGCCCTCGATCTCGGCGAGGACCTCCCGCACCACGGCCTCGTACAGGCCCGCCTGTTCCTTGGTGAGCGTGACCGCGCGGTCCGTCTCGGTCTTCGGCGGCAGCTCCGGCGCGATGCCGGGGTCGGACTTGCGGCGGCGCAGCAGGAACGGGCGGACCAGCGTCGCGAGGCGCTCGGCCGCGGCGGGGTCCGCGCCGCCCTCGACGGCCTGGGCGTAGCGCCTGCGGAACCGGCTCAGCGGGCCGAGCAGCCCGGGCGTCGTCCAGTCGAGGATCGCCCACAGCTCGGAGAGGTTGTTCTCCACCGGGGTGCCGGACAGCGCCACTCGCGCCTTCGCGCCGATGGTGCGCAGCTGCTTGGCGGTCTCGGAGTACGGGTTCTTGACGTGCTGGGCCTCGTCGGTGACGACCAGGCCCCAGGGGGTGCCGGCCAGCCGCCGGGCGTCGAGGCGCATGGTGCCGTACGTGGTCAGCACGAACTCCCCGTCGGACACCCCCTCCAGGGACCGTGCCGGGCCGTGGAAGCGGCGTACGGGCGTGCCGGGCGCGAACCGTTCGACCTCCCGCTGCCAGTTGCCCATCAGGGACGCCGGGCAGACCACGAGCGTGGGGCCGGCCGCCCCGGGCAGCGTCTGCCGGTGCAGGTGGAGCGAGATGAGGGTGATGGTCTTGCCCAGGCCCATGTCGTCGGCCAGGCAGCCGCCGAGCCCGAGGGAGGTCATCCGGTGCAGCCAGTCCAGGCCGCGCAGCTGGTAGTCGCGCAGCGTGGCGGCGAGCCGGGCGGGCTGGGGGACGGGCTCCTGGGACCGCTCGGGGTCGGCGATGCGGTCGCGGAGCGCGGCGAGCCAGCCGGTGGCCCGGACGTCGACCTGCGGGCCGTCCTCGTCGCCCTCTTCCACGGGTGCACGGCCGGTCAGGGCGGCGCCCAGCGCTTCGACCGGTGTGAGCTTGCGGTCCTGCCGCTCGCGGGCGCGGCGCACCGCCTCGGGGTCGACGAGCACCCACTGGTCGCGCAGCCGTACGGCGGGGCGGCCCGCTTCCGCGAGCCGGTCCAGCTCGGCCTGCGTCAGCTCCAGCCCGCCGACGGCGAAGCGCCAGCCGAAGGTCAGCAGCGCGTCGGCCGAGAGCAGCGATGGCATGCCGGACCGCTCGTGGTCCGGCCCTGCGCCGTCGTCCTCCGGGGGGCCTACGACGGCCCGCGCGGTGAAGTTGCGGACGAGTTCCTTGGGCCAGTGCACCTCGACCCCGGTGGCGTCCAGCGCCGAGGAGGCCGCCCCCAGCAGCTCGCCGACCTCTTCGTCGGCGAGGTCGACGGCGTCGGGGACCGCGGCGGAGAGCAGCGGGGTGAGCGGCGGCCAGGCGCGGGCGGCCCGGCGCAGCGCGAGGAGCGCCTTCATCCGTGCGTCCCGGCCGAGCGCGGCGGCCGTGGGCGACTCTCCGGACCACACCTCGGCGGCGTCCGCGACGAGCGCGGGGTCGGAGAGGCTGTGCAGCTGGAGCACGGCCCGGAAGCGGGGGGCCGCGTCCTCCCCGGCGAGGGCTCCCAGCACCTCGACGCGCAGCGAGAGCCGTACGCCCGCATCGTGGCCCGCGGCGAC
>NZ_JBAMDC010000565.1:0-3114 GCF_036961605.1 Streptomyces sp. KLMMK | reverse complement strand
GCCGGTCCGGCGGCTCCAGGACGAGCAGGCGCCCGTGGAGGTCGGCGGCGTCGGGAGGGCGGTCGTCGGGGTCCTTGGCGAGCAGGTCGAGGACGATCCGCTCGAAGGCCTCCGGCAGGTCGGGGCGGTGGGTGCGCGGCGGCACGGGCGCGGTGTCCCGGTGGCCGACGAGCACGGCCCAGGCGTCGTCCATGTCGAACGGCGGGGCGCCGGTGGCGATCTCGTACAGCACGCACCCCAGGGAGTACAGGTCGCTGCGGTGGTCGACCGGGCCGCCGCCGATCTGCTCCGGCGACATGTAGTGCGGGGTGCCCATGGCGATGCCGGTGCCGGTGAGGCGGGAGGAGAAGGAGGACGAGTAGGAGAGGGAATCGCCCAGCCGGGCGATGCCGAAGTCGCAGATCTTCACCGTGCCGTCGGCCAGCCGCATGATGTTGGCCGGTTTGAGGTCCCGGTGCACGACGCCCTGGCGGTGGGTGTAGGCGAGGGAGGCGGCGACCTGCTCCGCGATCTCCAGGATGTCGGGGAGGCTGAGCGGCAGGCCGCCGGTGTCCTCCAGGAGCTCGCTGAGGTTGCGGCCGTCGAGGAGCTCCATGACCAGGTAGAGCACGCCCTCGGACTCGCCGAAGTCGTGGATGACGGTGATGCCGCGGTGCTGCAGCGCGGCCGCGACGCGCGCCTCGCGGCGGAAGCGCTCGCGCAGCACCCGCAGGTACGACGGCTCGTGCCGGGGCCCCATGGGTTTGAGGCACTTGACGGCGACCTGCCGGCCGAGCGACTCGTCGAGCGCCCGCCACACTTCGCCCATCCCGCCCCGCCCGATGCGTTCGAGCAGGCGGTACCGCCCTTGGATCAGCCTGGATTCCGCCATCCCGCGCCGCCGCCCCCGTCGATGCCCCGCGCTTCCCCCGGCCCGTCCAGTATGGCGGGCCGTCTGTGCAGGTTGTAGGAGGAGGGACGGCTACCGGGGCCGAGTCTGGCGACGGCGCGGAGGATGTGCTTGGGCGGCAGCTGCCAGCGGAGGTCTGCGGGGACCGTGCGCAGGGCGGCGCCGGCGGCGCGCAGGCGGCGGGTGACGACGTGCGGGGGCGGGGCCTGCCGCCCGTACAGCTCGTGGGCGAAGGGGGGCAGCGCGGCGTACGCGAGGGAGGCCGCCCGCCCCCAGAGGAGCTCGCGGACAGGAACCACCGGAAGGGGGACGGGCGGGCGGCGCAGGAAGGCGTCGACCCCGCGGGCCTCCGGGGTGAGGGCGAGCTCGGGCCGCACCTTCTCGAAGTAGGCGGCCATCCGCCCGGCCGTGTCGGGTACCTCGGCGGGGTCGAGGCCGACGAGCCGGGCGGACTGCCGGTGTTCGGCGTAGTAGGCGTCGGCCTGGGCGTCGCTGAGCGCGATGCCGGAGCGGCGGACGACGTGGAGGTAGGAGTCGACCTCGGCGCAGTGCACCCACAGGAGCAGGCCGGGGTCGTCCACGGGATAGCGCTCGCCGGTGTCCGGGTCGGTGGCGGACAGTCGGCGGTGGATGCCGCGGACGGCCGCTCCCGCGCGCTCGGCGGCCTCGGTGGTGCCGTACGTGGTGGTGCCCACGAAATGCGCGGTGCGCAGCAGGCGGCCCCAGGCGTCCTTGCGGAAGTCGGAGTTCTGCGTGACGCCGCGGACCGCGCGCGGGTGCAGCGCCTGGAGCCACAGGGCGCGCACCCCGGCGATCCACATCATGGGGTCGCCGTGCAGCTGCCAGGTGACCGATGCGGGCCCGAAGAGCCCGGGGTCGGCGTGCGGCATGGGGCACCTCCTGTCGTCGTCAGGTTAGCGGCGCACGCGCGGCATCCCCAGGCCGATCCAGGAGATGATCTCCCGCTGGATCTCGTTGTTGCCGCCGCCGAAGGTGAAGACGACGGCGGCGCGGTAGCCGCGTTCGAGTTCGCCGTGGAGGGCGGCGCCGGCGGAGCCCTCCTTGAGGGGGCCGGCCGCGGCGAGGACCTCCATGAGCCAGGCGTACGCGTCGCGGCGGGTCTCGGAGCCGTAGACCTTGACGGCGGAGGCGTCCTGCGGGGTGAGCGCAGAGCGCTGCAGGGCGTCGACCATCTGCCAGTTGAGCAGCTTCATCGCCTCCAGGCGCAGGTGGGTGCGGGCGAGCCGGGCGCGGACCCAGCCGAGGTCGATGACGCGGCGCCCGTCGGCGAGCTTGGTGGCGGCGGCCCAGCGCCGTACGTCGCGCAGGGCGCCGACGGCCGTGGTGCCGTGGGCGGCGAGGGTGACGCGCTCGTGGTTGAGCTGGGTGGTGATCAGCCGCCAGCCCCCGTTCTCCTCGCCGACGCGGTTGCGGACGGGGACGCGGACGTTGTCGTAGTAGCCGGCGGTGGTGCTGTGGGAGGCGAGGGTGTTGATGGTGGTGCAGGAGTAGCCGGGGGCGCTGGTCGGCACGAGGAGGAGGGTGATGCCCTTGTGCGGCGGTGTGCCGTCCGTGACGGGGGTGGTGCGGACGGCCAGCCAGATCCAGTCGGCGGTGTCGCCGTTGGTGGTCCAGATCTTCTGTCCGTCGACGACGTAGGAGTCGCCGTCGCGCACGGCCCGCGTCGTGAGGGAGGCGAGGTCGGTGCCGGCGCCGGGCTCGCTGTAGCCGATGGCGAAGTCGAGCTCGCCGGAGAGGATCCGGGGCAGGAAGTACGCCTTCTGCTCGTCCGTGCCGAACTGCATGAGGGTGGGGCCGACGGTGTTGAGCGCCATCAGGGGCAGCGGCACGCCCGCCTGCGCGGCCTCGTCGAAGAAGATGAACTGTTCCATCGGGGTCCGGCCGCTGCCCCCGTACTCGACGGGCCAGCCCGTCCCGAGGCGGCCGTCCGCGCCGAGGCGGCGGATCGTGGCGCGGTAGAAGCGCTTCTGCTCGGCCGGGTCGTCGTGGCGGGCGCGGTCGCTGCCCGCGACCAGCCCGGCGAAGTAGTCCCGCAGCTCGGCGCGGAAGCGCCGCTGTTCCGGGGTGTATTCGAGGTCCACGGCCCCTCCAGGGTGCTCGCCGTATGCCGCGCTGACGGCGCACACCGTAGAACCTGTTCCAGAAATTCGGAAGGCGAAGGAAAACAGGGACCTCGCGGGCGTCGGCCCTGCGAGGTCCCTGTT
>NZ_JBAMDC010000564.1:0-3164 GCF_036961605.1 Streptomyces sp. KLMMK | reverse complement strand
GCCACGGGGTGGCCGCGGCGGGGGTCGCCCAGGACGCGGTCACCGAGGAAGCCGAGGGCGGCGCCGCACGCGAAACCGATCGGATCGGCACGCATCGGCTCAGACCGCCGTCACGCCTCGGCGGGGGGAGGGAAGTGTGCGGGGCGTTCGGTGGCGGGCGCCGGGCATGACGATATGTCCTCACTCAGGGTCCGCGCCCTGGCTCGACGTGACCGGCGACCAGAGTCTCCTGGCTCCCGGATCCGCGCCGCCCCGGCCTTCCGGCTCGCCGCCGTGGCATCGCGTGGGGGAGACGCTCCCCGGTGACAGTGGCGGGACCGCGCCGGATTCACACCGGCTTCCTCTGCTGTCGCCGTTTGGCTCCGGAAGTCCACCATGTGCCGCGGGCGCCGTCAACTCACCTCTGACCTGGCCGGACCCGCCGTCCCGGCTGCGCCGGGCAGCCCGGGGACCACGGCACCGCCGGACTCCGCCGTGCCGCCCGCAGCACCCGGAGGCTTCCTGCAATCCCCGGAGGGAAACGCAGCGGCCGGGACCCCCGTTGGGGATCCCGGCCGGACGAGGCGGATCGTGGGGCTACGCCACGATCAGGTAGATGCCGTACCCCACGGCGGCGGCGCACAGTGCGAAGCAGGCGTACGCGCCGGTGCGGGCCGCCACGCCCGGGCCGGCCGCCGGGGCGGTGGCGGCGGGCCCGGCCTTGCGGGACGTGCCCACGATGCCGAGGGTGAAGACGGCCACGAGGCCGAGGGTGGCCACGAGGCTGACGCCGAAGACCTGGCCGAGTGCTGCCCAGTCGATGTTCATGGTGGTTCTCCTCCGTTGCCCGGCGGTCAGCCGGCCGTCGCGGGGGCGGGGGCGGGGGTGGCGGCCGGGGCGGCGGTGGGGCCGGCCGGCGGCGGGGACACGGCCTGGAGGGCCGCGGTGACCACGCCGACGGGCTCCGCCGGGACCGGGGCGACGCCCTGCGGCTCGTTGAGGTCGTTGACGTTGTCGTGCGTGACGGGCTTGCGGCGCGAGGCCACCCAGATCGCACCGCAGGCGATCAGCGCGAGGACGGCGACCGCGGTGACGCCCCAGTCGCCCTGGTCGGCCAGGAGCGCGGCGCCGGCACCGACGAGACCGGCGGCCGGGAGGGTCAGGCCCCAGGCGGCGATCATGCGGCCGGCGGTGGACCAGCGCACCACGCCGCCCTTGCGGCCCATGCCCGCGCCCATGACGGCGCCGGAGCAGACCTGGGTCGTGGAGAGCGCGAAGCCGATGTGGGAGGAGGCCAGGATGGTGACGGCGGCGCCGGTCTGGGCGGCGAAGCCCTGCGGCGGCTGGATGTCGGCCAGGCCCTTGCCGAGGGTGCGGATGATGCGCCAGCCGCCGAGGTAGGTGCCGAGCGCGATGGCGATACCGGCGGAGGCGATGACCCACATCGGCGGGTCGGCGTCCACGCCCAGGGCGCCGCCGGAGATCAGCGCGAGGGTGATGACACCCATGGTCTTCTGGGCGTCGTTGGTGCCGTGGGCGAGGGAGACCAGGGCGGCCGAGGCGATCTGCCCGGCGCGGTAGCCCTTGGCGCTGGCCTCGGGGTCGGCGTTGCGCGCCAGGCGGTAGGTCATGCGGGTGGCCAGCACGGTCGCCAGGCCGGCCACGACCGGGGCGACGACGGCGGGGATGAGGACCTTCATGACGACGGCGTCACCGTGGACGGCGCCGGTGCCCACCGAGGCGATGGTCGCGCCGATCAGGCCGCCGAAGAGCGCGTGCGAGGAGCTGGAGGGCAGGCCCGCGAGCCAGGTGAGCAGGTTCCAGACGATCGCGCCGACCAGTCCGGCGAAGATGATCTCCGGCCGGATTCCTGATTCGTCGACGATGCCCTTGGAGATCGTCGCCGCGACCTCCACGGACAGGAAGGCGCCTACGAGATTGAGCACGGCCGACATGGCCACCGCGGTCTTGGGCTTGAGCGCCCCGGTGGAGATGGTCGTGGCCATGGCGTTGGCCGTGTCGTGGAAGCCGTTCGTAAAGTCGAACACCAAGGCCGTGACGATCACGATCCCGATGAGAAGCGTGATGTGTTCCATTCACCCAGGCAATCAGCTCGATGGTCAGTACAGCGTGGACCGTAAAGACCCTTGGTGAACGGAAGGTGAACTGGGCCGGACTGATCAATGACGCGAACCGGAGGCGGGGCACGGATGGCAGGGCGGAAGCAAGGACGGACGGAGGGACGAATGAGAGAGAGCGAACAGATCCGCCGGGCGTGGGAAGGCGTCGTGGCCACGGCACGGCGCACCACGGCCGACGGCCTCGTGGTGGGCACCTCGGGCAACGTCTCCGCCCGGGTGGGGGACGCCGTCGTCGTCACCCCGAGCGGCATCCCGTACGACCGGCTGACCCCGCGCGACCTGGTCGCCGTCGACCTGGAGGGGCGTCCGGTCCTGGGCGACCTGGCTCCCACCAGCGAGCTCCCCCTGCACCTCGCCGTCTACCGCGCCACCGGCGCCGCCGCGATCGTGCACACCCACGCCGTGCACGCCACGGCCGTCTCCACCCTCGTCGACGAGCTGCCGCTGATCCACTACATGGCCGGCGCGCTCGGCGGCCCGGTCCGCGTCGCCCCCTACGCCCTGTACGGCAGCGACGAGCTGGCCGCGCACGCCCTGGAGGCCCTCACCGGCCGCACCGGCTGCCTCCTGCGCAACCACGGAACCCTCACCTACGGCGCGAGCCTCGACCAGGCGTACGACCGCACCGCCCAGCTGGAGTGGATGTGCCACGTCTGGCTCACCGCCTCGTCGCTCCCCGGCCGCACCCCCACGCTCCTCACTCCCGCCCAGGCCGCCCAGGCCGCGGAGAAGCTCCGCGGCTACGGGAGGCCGTAGGCCGCCCTGGCCGCCCGGGGCAGGGGCCCTGCTGTGACCTCAGCCACACAGCAAACCTCCGCCGCAGCGGCGAGCAACCACGACGGCGGAATCCGGCGGTGCCGAGCCGACGGCCGGTCCGGCACCGCCGGGACGGTGCGTCGCGGTTGCTCGCCGTGGCGGCGGCAGGAGGTTCCGGCTCGGCTCGAACGACGAGCGCCATGACCCTCCGGCTGCCACGCAGCAAACCCCCGCCGCAGCGGCGAGCGACCACCGCGGTGGAGTCCGGCGGTGCCAGGCCGGCGGCAA
>NZ_JBAMDC010000563.1:0-3170 GCF_036961605.1 Streptomyces sp. KLMMK | reverse complement strand
GAACCAGTAGAAGCCGTGACCGGCCAGGGTCAGCAGATAGGGCAGTTCGCCGATGGCGGGGAAGCGCACCCCGCCGATCAGCTCGACGGGATGCCGGCCGCTGAACGCCCGGAGGTCGAGCTCGGTCGGCTGTGCGAAGCGGGAGAAGTTGTTCACGCAGAGCACGAGGTCGTCCTCCCGCTGCCCCGGCAGCCGCACTTCGCGCAGGAACGCGAGCACGGCGGGGTTGCTGGAGGTGAGCTCGGTGTACGAGCCGAGCCCGAAGGCCGGGTTCTGCTTGCGGATCTCGATCATCCGGCGGGTCCAGTGCAGCAGCGACGAGGGGCTGCTCATCGCGGCCTCGACGTTGGTGACCTGGTAGCCGTAGACCGGGTCCATGATGGTCGGCAGGTACAGCCGGCCCGGATCGCACGAGGAGAAGCCGGCGTTGCGGTCGGGCGTCCACTGCATCGGGGTGCGCACGCCGTCGCGGTCGCCGAGCCAGATGTTGTCGCCCATGCCGATCTCGTCGCCGTAGTAGAGGATCGGCGAGCCGGGCAGGGAGAACAGCAGCGCGGTGAACAGCTCGATCTGATTGCGGTCGTTGTCGAGCAGCGGGGCCAGCCGGCGGCGGATGCCGATGTTGGCGCGCATCCGCGGATCCTTGGCGTACTCCGCGTACATGTAGTCGCGCTCTTCGTCGGTGACCATCTCCAGCGTCAGCTCGTCGTGGTTGCGCAGGAAGATGCCCCACTGGCAGCGCGACGGGATGGCCGGGGTCTTGGCCAGGATTTCCGAGACCGGGTAGCGCGATTCCCGCCGCACGGCCATGAAGATGCGCGGCATCACGGGGAAGTGGAAGGCCATATGGCATTCGTTGCCGCCGGTCCCGTAGTCCCCGAAGTAGTCGACGACGTCCTCGGGCCACTGATTGGCCTCGGCCAGCAGCACGGTGTCCGGGTAATGGGCGTCGATCTCGGCCCGGACGCGCTTGAGGAACGCGTGCGACTGCGGCAGGTTCTCGCAGTTGGTGCCCTCCTCCGCGAAGAGGTACGGCACCGCGTCCAGCCGGAAGCCGTCGATGCCGAGGTCCAGCCAGAACCGCAGCGCGGCCAGGATCTCCTCCTGCACCGCCGGGTTCTCGTAGTTGAGATCGGGCTGGTGCGCGAAGAAGCGGTGCCAGTAGTACTGCTTGCGGACCGGGTCGAAGGTCCAGTTCGAGGTCTCCGTGTCGACGAAGATGATGCGCGCGTCCGGATACCGCTTGTCGTCGTCGGCCCAGACGTAGTAATCGCCGTAGGGGCCTTCGGGGTCGCTGCGCGACTGCTGGAACCACTCGTGCTGATCGCTCGTATGGTTCATGACAAAGTCGATGATGACGCGCATGCCGCGCTGGTGCGCCGCGTCCACGAACTCCACGAAGTCGGCCAGGTCGCCGAACTCCGGGAGCACCGAGGTGTAGTCGGAGACGTCGTAGCCGCCGTCGCGCAGCGGCGACTGGAAGAACGGCGGCAGCCACAGGCAGTCGACGCCCAGCCACTGCAGGTAGTCCAGCTTGGCGGTCAGACCCTTGAGGTCGCCGACGCCGTCGCCGTCGCTGTCCTGGAAGGACCGGACGAGCACCTCGTAGAAGACGGCGCGCTTGAACCAGTCGGGGTCCAGGTCCTTGGCGGGAGTGTCCTCGAATGTGTCGGGGACGGGCTCATTGACGATCATGGTGTGGGTGACCCTCCGATCGGTGAGGACGGTCGCAGCGAGAACACGTGCGCGGGCGCGATGGAACGGCCCGGCTCGAGGCGCACATAGTTGTCCCTGCCCCAGTGATAGGTCTCTCCGGTGAGCTCGTCGCGCACCGGGACGGACTCGTGCCACGCGAGGCCGAGTTCCGGCATGTCCAACGAGACCGTGGCCTCCTGGGTGTGGTGGGGGTCGAGGTTGACGACCGTGAGTACGCACGAGCTGCCCGCCCGCTTGGAATAGGCGATGACGGCGTCGTTGTCGGCGTAATGGAAACGCAAGTTGCGCAGTCGCTGCAGGGCGGGATGACGCCGGCGCAGCCGGTTCAGCAGGGTGATCAGCGGGGCCAGGCTGCGGCCCTCGCGTTCGGCCGCGTCCCAGTCGCGCGGGCGCAGCTGGTATTTCTCCGAGTCCAGGTATTCCTCGCTCCCGGGGTGCACCGGAGCGTTCTCGCACAGCTCGTATCCGGCGTACATGCCCCACGTCGGCGAGAGCGTCGCGGCGAGCACGGCGCGCACCTCGAAGGCGGCCCGGCCGCCGTTCTGCAGATAGGCGTGCAGGATGTCGGGGGTGTTCACGAAGAGGTTGGGCCGCATGGCCGCGGCCGCCTCCCCGGAGAGTTCGGTGAGGTAGTCCGTGAGCTCCTGCTTGGTGTTGCGCCAGGTGAAATAGGTGTAGGACTGCTGGAAGCCGATCGCGCCGAGCGTGCGCATCATCGCGGGCCGGGTGAAGGCCTCGGCGAGGAAGACGACGTCCGGGTCGGTGCGGCCGATCTCGGCGATCACCTTCTCCCAGAACGCCACCGGCTTGGTGTGCGGATTGTCGACGCGGAAGATCCGTACGCCGTGCCCCATCCAGAACCGCAGCACCCGCAGGCTCTCGCGGACCAGCCCGTCGAAGTCCTCGTCGAAGGCCAGGGGATAGATGTCCTGGTACTTCTTGGGCGGGTTCTCGGCGTAGGCGATGGTGCCGTCGGCGCGGTGGTGGAACCACTCGGGGTGCTTGGCGACCCAGGGGTGGTCCGGGGAGCACTGCAGGGCGAAGTCGAGGGCGACCTCCATGCGCAGCTCGCGGGCGCGGGCGACGAAGTGGTCGAAGTCCTCGAAGGTGCCGAGGTCGGGGTGGAGGGCGTCGTGACCGCCCTCGGCCGAGCCGATCGCCCAGGGGCTGCCGACGTCGTACGGGCCCGCGGTGAGCGCGTTGTTGGGGCCCTTGCGGTAGGCGGTGCCGATGGGGTGCACCGGCGGCAGGTAGACGACGTCGAAGCCCATCGCGGCGACGGCCGGCAGCCGCCGGGCGGCGGTGCGGAGCGTACCGCTGCGGGCGGGCCGGCGCCCGTCCGCGGGCGTCGCCCCCTCCGAGCGCGGGAACATCTCGTACCAGGAGCCGAACAGGGCTCGTTCGCGCTCCACCAGCACCGGCACGGGGCGGCTCGCCGAGACCAGCTCGCGCAG
>NZ_JBAMDC010000562.1:0-3187 GCF_036961605.1 Streptomyces sp. KLMMK | reverse complement strand
CGCAGGGCGATGCCGAAGGGCCACAAAACCTTCATCATCTGCACAGCACCGCATCAAGTGGGTCTACCTACATCAACCTCACTCTGCGCTCGTGGCGCACATAAGGACCGAGCAAAGGACGGGCTTGGTAGCTGCACCTGCCGGACCAAGAGTGGTGCCTGTCCGCTTGGTCGGCGGCCGTCACCCGCCCTCCAGGGCTGCACGGGCAGTGACCGAAACGGCATTGCCAGGTTCATTCCCCGGGGGTTCTTATCGCGACATGCTTGCCACTTCAGGCTAGACTCGGGAGGGCAGTTCCCCGGTAAGCCAATCAGCTGATTCCAGGGAACGTTGAGCTAAAAGTTACTCCTTTCGGGGCAAACCCCTCGACAAATGGCAGGTACGCTGCTACTTGGAGATACGTCATGAACTATGAAAACGCAGGACTTCCGGGGTCTGTAACCAACACGATGCCCAACGAGGAGCCATTTGTGCCCAAAGGTGGCGTCATCCTTCCCGGTAGCGACGTCGCCGAACACCAAGAATACCCTCAGCAGAAAATTCGACTGTGCAACGGCGACCAGCAAGTCGGCTGGCTGAACCTAGACAAGGGGGGATGGGCCTACCTGGAGAAGGACGAAGCGAAGGCCCAAGAATGGCAAAAGTATGTTTATATCCCTAAGCGTGGCGAGATGTACAACTACTTGAGAATCCATATTGGGTCTTACTGGTGGTACCTGAGTCCCGCTACTTCGAAGGAGGTCAGCACCACTTTCCGCCTGGGCGGCTACGCTTGGGGATTTGCTTGGGACTGGGTGCACAATGACAACCAATGGTGGTCCTGCAGACTCAACAAGGCATACCCCTGCTACGCCAGCAGCTCGGAGGACCCTAAGGAGCTTCACTGCATCGACAGTAAAGACTACGACGTCAAGCTCCGCATGATGGTGGTCGATAGCTGAAGACGGCCACTCCTGGCTTGCCCCGGTCCACGGGCAACGGACCTGCAAATTCGCCCCCTTCGCCCACACATGAGCCGCATCCAGCACAGTACGGGACAGGTCAACCAGCCCCTGCCCGTCCAGCAGTTCGAGCACCTTCTGGTGGAGCCAGCCCCAGACACCAGCCGACACGCATATCCACCGTCGCTGTTGTACCACCCTCGTGACAGCCTTGGCGCAGAACATCCCCAGCCGTGGCCCGCTCAAGGCTGCAGTCACACGTGCCGGGGGCTCGGTGCTGAGGGACGACCGCGCAGTCGTCCCTTCGATCCCAGGCACCAGATCCACTACCACC
Source organism: Streptomyces sp. KLMMK (assembly GCF_036961605.1). Classification (NCBI taxonomy): domain Bacteria; kingdom Bacillati; phylum Actinomycetota; class Actinomycetes; order Kitasatosporales; family Streptomycetaceae; genus Streptomyces; species Streptomyces sp. KLMMK. The sequence continues at coordinate 1,912 of NZ_JBAMDC010000562.1, read as the reverse complement.
CTGTCAAGTGGGCCAAGCCGAGCCCTTCCCCGCGCCGTCGGCCTCCTCACCCCTTCACATGGTCACGGCGCCTGAGGGTGAGTCCGCCCCTACGGGGCCTCTGCTACCCGCTGCTGGGGGGGTTCGTAACGGATGGTGCGGCGGTAGCCGGTCAGCCACGGCCTGGTGCACACGTTCCCACTGGTGGCCGGCCGTGGGCTTTGCCGCTGGGGGACCGGATCTTGCTGGTGGCCGCGTACCGGCGGACGAACCTGACAATGCGGTAGCTCGGGCCCCTGTTCAGGATCTCGAAGTCGGCCGCGGACCGGGCCATTGGCCACATCGCCCCGCTGCCGGTCACTCGATGGTCTCGGGGACGATGACTGGCCGGGCGGCGGCGTGCTCCATTCGAGCGTCGATGTCCAGCAGCCGCCTGAACGGTAACGCCGAGCGTGACATCGCCAGCGCCTGGGCCCAGCCGGGCCTCATCGGCTCGGGGGTGACGGTGCGGGCCAGCAACACGCTGGCGTCCACGGACTTGGTTGTCGGCCTCAGCATCGCCGCGGTGAGGCTTCTGGTCGCGACATCGATCATGCCGGTCAGGTCCACTCGGGCGGGAACCCCGTCGTCCAGGCGGACCAGCACGTCCAGCGGTGTGGAGTCCATCTGCATCAGCTCGCCCGGTGCCGTCGCACTTCTTTCGCCGAACGGCCCGTCGGGGCGGTCCGCCAGCGACCGGCGGGTGCAGGCCGATCCGGTGGTGTGCTTGCCCGCCGACAGTTTCTCCAGCAGCCGGCAGAGACTACGCTGGGACGGCAGCTCCACCGAGCCCCGGCCGTGACCCTCGTCCAGGATCTGACCGGTCCTCCAGAACAGGTAGGTCGCCGTCCGGGTGGCATCCTGGACGGCCTCGGCGATCGCCTTCTGCATCGCCTCCACCACCAGCGGGTCCACCCGGCCGTGCGCGCTGACGGGCTTGGCGGACCGGTGGTCGGCCATCCCGACCACTCCGTGGGCCTCATAGCGGCGGCGTCGCTTGGCGATCGCACTTGGCGTCACCGGCCGCCCCGCAGCGGTCAGTTCCGCTGCCTTGGCCTGCTCGCGGCGGGTCAGCGACACCACCGCCGGGTCGTACTCCGGCTTCGGCCTCGTGCCGGCAGGCGCCTGCGGCGGAACCCCGCGCATCACCTCCACGATGTGCTGTTCCCACCACAACGCCTCCGCCACCACTGCCTCCGGCAGCCCCTCCAACGGCGTCGCCGGTGGAACTGGTGTCCGCGACGACGCGCGTACCACCTCAAAATCGTCGGCCGCCGACAACTCGATCAGGCCGATATCGGTGACCGCACCATCCGTGTCCGCCACACGCACGGTCGTGCCGGACACCGCGATCACCGTGTGCAGGACATCGGCCACTCGTACTCGATCACCGATCGACACCCCGAAAGGCCGTCGCGGCCGAAGTCCCGCGTTCACGACGAGCCCCCCGCTGAGCCAGCGGCCCGCACCAGCGTGGTGGGGCCCAGTCGCTCATGCGCGAGGTCGGCCACCAGTTCCTGCCTCCACATCAGATGAAACAGCGCGGGCAACACCGCCAGCCGGTCCCCGACGTACTCGGCTCCCGTCAGCAACGGCGTCGGTGCTGCGAAGGTCTCCTGTATCCGGGCTGCGATCTCAGGTCTGCTGGCGCAGCGCGGATGCCGATAGCGGGCAAGCCACCTCGCAGATTTGCCATCAGCGCAGGGTCCGGGACACCGACGTGCCTGAACTCCCAGCCGACCGCCGAACAGGCCCGCTCGGTGGCTGCGAACGCCTCAGCTGTCCGCTCGTCGACCTGGTCCTCGGCACGGACATCGACCACGCGAGCACGGCCGTCGGCGAGCCGTACGAAGTAGTCCGGGGCGTGGCGCCGCTTCTCTTTCCCGTCGTGCAC
>NZ_JBAMDC010000561.1:0-3192 GCF_036961605.1 Streptomyces sp. KLMMK | reverse complement strand
CCACATGGGCGGCGGACGCCTGGGCCCTCGCGGCCGCGGACGGCCGGTCCCTCCTCGGCATCGCCGGACCGCCGGGCGCGGGAAAGTCGACGCTCGCCCGGGCCCTGGTCGCGGAGGTGCGGCGGCAGCACGGCGCCGGCTCCGCCGCGTACCTGCCGATGGACGGCTTCCACCTCTCCAACGCGCAGCTGGAGCGCCTCGGCCTGACCGGCCGCAAGGGCTCCGCGCCGAGCTTCGACGTGTGGGGCTACGCCGACCTGCTGCGCCGCGTGACGGAGGAGCGCGACCGGGACGTCTACGTGCCGGACTACGACCGCACGCTGCACGAGCCGGTCGCCGCCCGGCACCTGGTCCCGCCGTCCGCCCGGCTGGTGGTGACGGAGGGCAACTACCTGGCCTGTGACGAGCCGGGCTGGCGGGACGCCCGCCGGTACCTCGCCGAGGTCTGGTACCTCGAGACACCTGACGAAGTCCGTCAAGACCGCCTGCTTGAACGGCAAATGACCGGAGGGCGGGACGAGGTTGCCGCACGGGCATGGGTGCAGGGCAACGACGGTCCCAATGGCGAACAAGTGAAGGCTTCGCGGCGGCGGTGTGACCGGATTCTTGCGACCGTTGGCCTAGACATGCCAAACGGCCGGTACTAGCCTCCGCCTTGGTCTAGACCGCATTTCACTCGGCTCACAGAACCCCCCACGTTCTCCGAGGAGCGAAAGCATGCGCAAAAAGATCAGTGCGGCGATCATCGGCTTCGGCATCGCAGGCGTGTCCCTGTTCGCCACCGGCAGCGCGAGCAGTCACGGCTACACCGACTCCCCCACCAGTCGCCAGGTGTACTGCTCCAACGGCACCGTCAAGAACTGCGGCGCGATCCAGTGGGAGCCGCAGAGCGTCGAGGGCTCCAAGGGCTTCCCGGCCCGCGGGCCCGCCGACGGCACCATCTGTTCCGGCGGCAACAGCCGCTTCGCGGAACTCGACGATCCGCGCGGCGGCCAGTGGCCGGCCACCCAGGTCACCGCGGGCCAGAGCCTCACGTTCCGGTGGCGGCTCACGGCCCGCCACGCCACCACCGACTTCCGCTACTACCTCACCAGGCCCACCTACGACCCGGGCCGGCCGCTCACCCGCGCCGACCTCGAATCCCAGCCCTTCCTGACCGTTCCCTACGGCGGCCGGGTGCCCGACGCCACCGTCTCCCACCAGGGCACCCTCCCCGCGGGCCGCACCGGCAAGCAGCTCGTCCTCGCCGTCTGGACCATCGCGGACACGGGCAACGCCTTCTACGCCTGCTCCGACGTCCGGTTCTGACGGCCCCACCGGCGGCCGCGCGGACGGACGGAGCATCCCGGCGCCTCCCCGGCCCCACCCCGGGGAGGCGCCACCCGGCTCCCCGCCGCGCCGCTCACTCGCTCTCTGCGCCGCTCACTCGCTCTCCGCGTCGCCCTTGCCCGGCCGCAGGGCGATCCGTGCCAGCACCCCCGCGACCACCAGCGCGACCGCCGCCAGCAGCGCGTAGTCCGGCACCGCGCCGCCCACCCGGGAGGCGAGCTCCTCCAGGCGGTACTCCTGGTCGGCGTCCAGGAGCCCGGGCAGGCCCGTCGTCCCGTCGTAGGCGAGGAAGAGCACCCCGATGCCGATGAAGAACAGGCCCGAGACCAGCGAGGTGGTGTGCAGTCGCAGCGGCCCCAGGCGCAGCTCCCGGCCGCGCAGCCAGCGCCGGCCGCCGAGCCGGAAGCGGTCCCAGAAGAGCGCCAGCACGAACAGCGGCAGCGCCATGCCGAGGGCGTAGACGGCGAGCATGGAGCCGCCGTAGACGGGATTGCCGTTGACGGCCGTCACGGTGAGGACCGCACCGAGGATCGGCCCCGCGCAGAACCCGGCCAGCCCGTACACACAGCCCAGCAGGAACGTGGACGCGGCCGAGCGCGGCGTGATCCGCCCGGCGGCGGCCTGCGCCTTCTTCGACGCGAAGCCCAGGCCCAGGATCTGGGCCACGCCCAGGGCGATCACGATCCAGCCGCCGGCGGTCACCAGCACCTCGCGGTGGCCGTTGAACAGCCTGCTCGCGGCGGTGGAGGCCACGCCGAGCGGGACGAGCGTGGTGGCGAGGCCCACGTAGAAGACGCCGGTGCGGGCCAGCAGCCGGCCCGGGCTCGCCAGGGAGTACGCGAAGAAGGCCGGCAGCAGCAGCGCGCTGCACGGGCTGACCAGGGCGAGGGCGCCGCCGAGGAACGCGGCGAGGTAGCCGATGTCGGTCACGGCGTCCCCTTACTTCTTGCGCTCGTGCGCGGCCCGCTCGGCCTGGGCGATGGCCTCGTCGAAGGCGGCCATCGGCTGGGCGCCGGCGATGGGGCGGCCGCCGACGAGGAAGGACGGCGTGGAGGCCACGCCGAGGTTGTACCCCTCCTTCTGGTCCTTCTTGACGGCCTCCTCGGAAGCCGACCCGTTCAGGTCCGAGCGGAAGCGGTCGATGTCGGTCACGCCGGCCTTGCCGGCCATGTCGACGAGCTTGTCCTCGGCGAGGGCGTCGCCCTTGCGGAGCTTGGCGTAGACCTCGTCGTGGAACTGCCAGAACTTCCCCTGCTGACCGGCCGCCCAGGAGGCACGGGCGGCGCGCTCGGAGTCCTTGCCGAAGATCGGGAAGTTGCGGAACTCGATGCGCAGCACGCCCTCGTCCACGTACTTCCGGACCAGCTCGGGCTGGCTGTCGCGGGTGAACTTGCCGCAGTACGAGCACTGGTAGTCGGCGTACTCCACGAGCACGACCGGCGCGTCCTTCCGGCCGAGCGCGAGGGGGTCGCCGTCCTGGCGGCGGCTGGTGGCCTGCTCGGCCCGGGCGTACATCCCCTCCATCGGGTCGGCGGAGGACGTGCCGGACGCGGAGGGCTTGCGCGTGCCGGAGCCGCTCCCGCTCTTGCCGATCGCCATGCCCACCGCGACGACGGCGACGACGAGCGCGAGGACCGCGCCGAGGGCGGCGAGACGGCGGGGGAGGGAGGCGGTACGGGCCTTGGCCGGGGACGGCTTCACGGTCTTGGAGGACGGGGCGGCGGCCTTGGCGGCCTTGGGGGACTTAGCGGACATAAAGGAGAAAGCTCCCTGGTACGGACGGAATCTGGATGTGCCGGAGCACGGCCCGGCGGGGGCCGTGCCGGGCGGATCTAGATCCGCAGAACGGGGAGCAGCTCGGCG
>NZ_JBAMDC010000560.1:0-3194 GCF_036961605.1 Streptomyces sp. KLMMK | reverse complement strand
GGGTGGCTGGTCGTTGCTTGAGAACTGCACAGTGGACGCGAGCATCTGTGGCCAAGTTTTTAAGGGCGCACGGTGGATGCCTTGGCACCAGGAACCGATGAAGGACGTGGGAGGCCACGATAGGCCCCGGGGAGCTGTCAACCAAGCTTTGATCCGGGGGTGTCCGAATGGGGAAACCCGGCAGTCGTCATGGGCTGTCACCCGCTGCTGAACACATAGGCAGTGTGGAGGGAACGCGGGGAAGTGAAACATCTCAGTACCCGCAGGAAGAGAAAACAACCGTGATTCCGGGAGTAGTGGCGAGCGAAACCGGATGAGGCCAAACCGTATGCGTGTGATACCCGGCAGGGGTTGCGTATACGGGGTTGTGGGATCTCTTTTTCATAGTCTGCCGGCTGTGAGACGAGTCAGAAACCGTATGGATAGGCGAAGGACATGCGAAAGGTCCGGCGTAGAGGGTAAGACCCCCGTAGCTGAAATTCATGCGGCTCGTTTAAGAGACACCCAAGTAGCACGGGGCCCGAGAAATCCCGTGTGAATCTGGCGGGACCACCCGTTAAGCCTAAATATTCCCTGGTGACCGATAGCGGATAGTACCGTGAGGGAATGGTGAAAAGTACCGCGGGAGCGGAGTGAAATAGTACCTGAAACCGTGTGCCTACAAGCCGTGGGAGCGTCGCGCATCGAGCTTGCTCGGTGCGTCGTGACTGCGTGCCTTTTGAAGAATGAGCCTGCGAGTTTGCGGTGTGTTGCGAGGTTAACCCGTGTGGGGAAGCCGTAGCGAAAGCGAGTCCGAATAGGGCGATTGAGTAGCGCGCCCAAGACCCGAAGCGGAGTGATCTAGCCATGGGCAGGTTGAAGCGGAGGTAAGACTTCGTGGAGGACCGAACCCACCAGGGTTGAAAACCTGGGGGATGACCTGTGGTTAGGGGTGAAAGGCCAATCAAACTCCGTGATAGCTGGTTCTCCCCGAAATGCATTTAGGTGCAGCGTCGTGTGTTTCTTGCCGGAGGTAGAGCACTGGATAGGCGATGGGCCCTACCGGGTTACTGACCTTAGCCAAACTCCGAATGCCGGTAAGTGAGAGCGCGGCAGTGAGACTGTGGGGGATAAGCTCCATGGTCGAGAGGGAAACAGCCCAGAGCATCGACTAAGGCCCCTAAGCGTACGCTAAGTGGGAAAGGATGTGGAGTCGCAGAGACAACCAGGAGGTTGGCTTAGAAGCAGCCACCCTTGAAAGAGTGCGTAATAGCTCACTGGTCAAGTGATTCCGCGCCGACAATGTAGCGGGGCTCAAGCGTACCGCCGAAGTCGTGTCATTCCAGCACATACCCCCAACGGGGGCTGGGATGGGTAGGGGAGCGTCGTGTGCCGGGTGAAGCAGCCGCGGAAGCGAGTTGTGGACGGTTCACGAGTGAGAATGCAGGCATGAGTAGCGATACACACGTGGGAAACGTGTGCGCCGATTGACTAAGGGTTCCTGGGTCAAGCTGATCTGCCCAGGGTAAGTCGGGACCTAAGGCGAGGCCGACAGGCGTAGTCGATGGACAACCGGTTGATATTCCGGTACCCGCTTTGAAACGCCCAATATCGAATCAGGCGATGCTAAGTCCGTGAAGCCGTTCTGGATCCTTCGGGTGAAGGAAAGTGGTGGAGCCGACGACCCAGACTTGTAGTAGGTAAGCGATGGGGTGACGCAGGAAGGTAGTCCAGCCCGGGCGGTGGTTGTCCCGGGGTAAGGGTGTAGGCCGTGTGGTAGGCAAATCCGTCACACGTTAAGGCTGAGACCTGATGCCGAGCCGATTGTGGTGAAGTGGATGATCCTATGCTGTCGAGAAAAGCCTCTAGCGAGTTTCATGGCGGCCCGTACCCTAAACCGACTCAGGTGGTCAGGTAGAGAATACCGAGGCGTTCGGGTGAACTATGGTTAAGGAACTCGGCAAAATGCCCCCGTAACTTCGGGAGAAGGGGGGCCATTTCCGGTGATGGAATTTACTTCCTGAGCTGGGGGTGGCCGCAGAGACCAGCGAGAAGCGACTGTTTACTAAAAACACAGGTCCGTGCGAAGCCGTAAGGCGATGTATACGGACTGACGCCTGCCCGGTGCTGGAACGTTAAGGGGACCGGTTAGCTCCATTTCGGTGGGGCGAAGCTGAGAACTTAAGCGCCAGTAAACGGCGGTGGTAACTATAACCATCCTAAGGTAGCGAAATTCCTTGTCGGGTAAGTTCCGACCTGCACGAATGGCGTAACGACTTCTCGACTGTCTCAACCATAGGCCCGGTGAAATTGCACTACGAGTAAAGATGCTCGTTTCGCGCAGCAGGACGGAAAGACCCCGGGACCTTTACTATAGCTTGATATTGGTGTTCGGTTCGGCTTGTGTAGGATAGGTGGGAGACTGTGAAGCCGTGGCGCCAGCCATGGTGGAGTCGTCGTTGAAATACCACTCTGGTCGTGCTGGATGTCTAACCTGGGTCCGTGATCCGGATCAGGGACAGTGTCTGGTGGGTAGTTTAACTGGGGCGGTTGCCTCCTAAAGAGTAACGGAGGCGCCCAAAGGTTCCCTCAGCCTGGTTGGCAATCAGGTGTTGAGTGTAAGTGCACAAGGGAGCTTGACTGTGAGACCGACGGGTCGAGCAGGGACGAAAGTCGGGACTAGTGATCCGGCGGTGGCTTGTGGAAGCGCCGTCGCTCAACGGATAAAAGGTACCCCGGGGATAACAGGCTGATCTTCCCCAAGAGTCCATATCGACGGGATGGTTTGGCACCTCGATGTCGGCTCGTCGCATCCTGGGGCTGGAGTCGGTCCCAAGGGTTGGGCTGTTCGCCCATTAAAGCGGTACGCGAGCTGGGTTTAGAACGTCGTGAGACAGTTCGGTCCCTATCCGCTGCGCGCGTAGGAGTCTTGAGAAGGGCTGTCCCTAGTACGAGAGGACCGGGACGGACGAACCTCTGGTGTGCCAGTTGTCCTGCCAAGGGCATGGCTGGTTGGCTACGTTCGGGAGGGATAACCGCTGAAAGCATCTAAGCGGGAAGCCTGCTTCGAGATGAGGACTCCCACCCACTTGATGGGGTAAGGCTCCCAGTAGACGACTGGGTTGATAGGCCAGGTGTGGAAGACCGGTAACGGTTGGAGCTGACTGGTACTAATAGGCCGAGGGCTTGTCCTCAGTTGCTCGCGTCCACTGTGT
>NZ_JBAMDC010000056.1:0-27049 GCF_036961605.1 Streptomyces sp. KLMMK | reverse complement strand
GGGTGGCCGCCGCGGCCGCCGCGGCCGCTACCGCGACCGCCGTGGCCGTCGTGGCCGCGACGACTTCGGCAACGAGCCGCAGGTCTCCGAGGACGACGTCCTGATCCCCGTCGCGGGCATCCTGGACATCCTCGACAACTACGCGTTCATCCGTACCTCCGGTTACCTGCCGGGCCCGAACGACGTCTACGTCTCCCTCGCCCAGGTCCGCAAGAACGGCCTGCGCAAGGGTGACCACGTCACCGGTGCGGTGCGGCAGCCGAAGGACGGCGAGCGGCGCGAGAAGTTCAACGCCCTTGTCCGCCTTGACTCGGCCAACGGCATGTCGGCCGAATCCGGCCGCGGGCGCCCCGAGTTCAACAAGCTCACCCCCCTCTACCCGCAGGACCGCCTGCGGTTGGAGACCGACCCGGGCGTGCTGACGACCCGGATCATCGATCTGGTCGCCCCCATCGGCAAGGGCCAGCGCGGTCTGATCGTGGCCCCGCCGAAGACCGGTAAGACCATGATCATGCAGGCGATCGCCAACGCGATCACCACCAACAACCCCGAGTGCCACCTGATGGTCGTCCTGGTCGACGAGCGTCCGGAAGAGGTCACCGACATGCAGCGGTCGGTCAAGGGCGAGGTCATCTCCTCGACCTTCGACCGCCCGGCCGAGGACCACACCACCGTCGCCGAGCTGGCCATCGAGCGCGCCAAGCGCCTCGTGGAGCTGGGTCACGACGTGGTCGTCCTGCTGGACTCGATCACCCGTCTGGGCCGCGCCTACAACCTGGCCGCCCCGGCCTCGGGCCGCATCCTGTCCGGTGGTGTCGACTCGACCGCGCTCTACCCGCCGAAGAAGTTCTTCGGTGCCGCGCGCAACATCGAGGACGGCGGCTCGCTGACCATCCTGGCCACCGCGCTGGTCGAGACCGGCTCGCGCATGGACGAGGTGATCTTCGAGGAGTTCAAGGGCACCGGCAACATGGAGCTCAAGCTCGACCGGAAGCTCGCCGACAAGCGCATCTTCCCCGCCGTCGACGTGGACCCCTCGGGTACGCGCAAGGAGGAGATCCTCCTGGGCGGCGAGGAGCTGGCGATCGTCTGGAAGCTGCGCCGGGTGCTGCACGCGCTCGACTCGCAGCAGGCCATCGAGCTGCTCCTCGACAAGATGAAGCAGACCAAGTCGAACGCCGAGTTCCTGATGCAGATCGCGAAGACCACGCCCTCCTCGGGCAACGGCAACGACTGATCCGCATCCCCGCGGCTCCAGGAGGCCCCCCGTCACCCCGGTGGCGGGGGGCCTCCGCCGTTTCCTCCACCGTTTCCTCCACCGTTTCCTCCGCCATTTCCTCCACCGTCTGTCCGTCCCTTCCCGGGACGTTCCCCCGCCGCCTCCCGCCGTGATCTTCCTGTGACATTCTGAGATCTGCGCCACAGCCGCGCGGCTCCGCACTGGCCGGAATCATTGCCCCGCATTTGGCCGAAATCGCAGGTGGCGAGGGGTAGTAGTGATCGCCGGCCGCTCCGCCCGGAGGGGCATTTCTAAGACAGTCCTCAGAAAACGCTGTGCAACCCTGTCGCAGACTTCCCCGTCAATCAGCGCAGGGGGGACAGCCGGGGCGACGCCCGGAGACCGTGGAGGACTGAGGAGCGCATGGCCGACGAGAGCATGGGCACGTCAGCGGGTTCGCACCGCCGCCGTGCCGGGGGGACCCGTGGCCGGCGCCGCAAGGCCCGTCCCCGCCGCAAGGGCTGGCGAATAGCCGCCTGGACGACCACCGGTGTGGTCCTCGCGGGCGGCGCCGGTGCGGGATTCCTCTACTACAAGTTCAACGGGAACCTCAGCAGCGTCGACATCAACGCGGCCCTGGGCAAGAACCGGCCGGACGACGTCGACAACGGCTCGCAGGACATCCTCGTCCTCGGCTCCGACTCCCGGGCCGGCGACAACGGCAAGTACGGCAGGGACGAAGGCAGCTCCCGCTCCGACACGGCGATGATCGTGCACGTCTACGCGGGTCACAAGAAGGCCAGTGTCGTGTCGATCCCGCGCGACACCATCGTCGCCCGCCCCGAGTGCAAAACCTCCGAGGGCAGGACGAGCCCTGCGGTCAAGCGCGGGCAGTTCAACGAGGCGTACTCCATCGGGGGCGCGGTCTGCGCGGTCAAGACCGTCGAGGCGATGACGAAGATCCGCATGGACCACTACCTGGAGGTCGACTTCGCCGGCTTCCGGAAGCTCATCGACAAGCTGGGCGGCGTGGAGGTCACCACCACCAAGGCCATCCACGACAAGTCGAGCCACCTCGACCTCGAGGCCGGCACCCACAAGCTCAACGGCGAGCAGTCCCTCGGCCTCGTCCGCACCCGCAAGGCCGTCGGCGACGGCAGCGACCTCGGCCGGATCAAGCTCCAGCAGTCGTTCATCAAGGCGCTGCTGGACCAGGTCAAGCAGGTCGGCCTGTTCACCAGCCCCACCAAGCTCTACGGGATCGCCGACACCGCCACCAAGGCGCTCACCACCGACCGCGAGCTGGCCTCGGTCGACAAGCTGTACTCCTTCGCCAACGGCCTCAAGGGCATCGGCTCCGGCGACATGCACATGGTGACGCTGCCGGTGGGCGACGACCCCGCCGACCGCAACCGGGTGATCCCGCTGACGGAGGCGAGCGAGCAGATCTGGACCGCGCTCCGCTCGGACCGGCCCATCCCGGAGTCCGCCATTCAGGACGGCGCGGGCGCGAAGACGGGTGCCGAGGACGTCGTCAAGTGATCCCCGGCGCCGGACGGCACTCCGCCGCACGGCCGCCGGACCCCCGCTGACCAGGCATCGGACCCCTTGGGAATAACGGGCCGCGACCTCCCGTTTTGGGGGATGCGGCCAGTACTGGCAAACTGGTCCGTCGGCCCCGGTTCACGTAAGGCAATCCCGCCTCTACGACCCGGAGCCCTCCCGAACCTAGGAGAACCCCTTGAAGCGCGACATCCACCCGGAGTACGTCGAGACCCAGGTCAGCTGCACCTGTGGCGCCTCGTTCACCACGCGTAGCACCGTCAACGACGGCACCATCCGTGCCGACGTGTGCTCCGAGTGCCACCCGTTCTACACGGGCAAGCAGAAGATCCTCGACACCGGTGGCCGCGTGGCCCGCTTCGAGGCCCGCTTCGGCAAGGCCGCCGCTGCCAAGAAGTAGCGACCCGCAGGCGCCGGTCCTCGGTCGCCCTCCCGTATGCGAGGGCGACCGGACCGGCGCTTTGTCGTCCAGCAGGCCCGTCACTTCCAGCAGCTAGGGAAACCCCATGTTCGAGGCAGTCGAGGAACTGATCGGCGAGCACGCCGACCTCGAGAAGCGGCTCGCCGACCCCGCCGTGCACGCGGACCAGGCCAACGCCCGCAAGCTCAACAAGCGCTACGCCGAGCTGACGCCGATCGTCGGGACCTACCGCTCCTGGAAGCAGGCCGGGGACGACATCGAGACCGCTCGCGAGTTCGCCGCCGACGACCCCGACTTCGCCGCCGAGGTCAAGGACCTGGAGAAGCAGCGCGAGGAGCTCACCGAGAAGCTCCGCCTGCTCCTCGTCCCGCGCGACCCCAGCGACGACAAGGACGTCATCCTCGAGATCAAGGCCGGTGCGGGCGGCGACGAGTCCGCGCTGTTCGCCGGCGACCTGCTGCGCATGTACCTGCGCTACGCCGAGCGCGTCGGCTGGAAGACCGAGATCATCGACTCCACCGAGTCCGAGCTCGGCGGCTACAAGGACGTCCAGGTCGCGGTGAAGACCAAGGGCGGCAACGGCGCCACCGAGCCCGGCCAGGGCGTGTGGGCCCGGCTGAAGTACGAGGGCGGCGTCCACCGCGTCCAGCGCGTGCCGGCCACCGAGTCGCAGGGCCGTATCCACACCTCCGCCGCCGGCGTGCTCGTCACGCCCGAGGCCGAGGAGGTCGACGTCGAGATCAACATGAACGATCTGCGCATCGACGTCTACCGCTCCTCCGGCCCCGGCGGCCAGTCCGTCAACACCACCGACTCCGCGGTCCGCATCACCCACCTGCCGACCGGCGTCGTCGCCTCCTGCCAGAACGAGAAGAGCCAGCTCCAGAACAAGGAGCAGGCCCTGCGCATCCTGCGCTCGCGGCTGCTCGCCGCGGCCCAGGAGAAGGCCGAGGCCGAGGCCGCCGACGCCCGCCGCAGCCAGGTGCGCACCGTCGACCGCTCCGAGAAGATCCGGACGTACAACTTCCCGGAAAACCGCATCTCGGACCACCGCGTCGGCTTCAAGGCGTACAACTTGGACCAGGTGCTCGACGGCGAGCTGGACCCGATGATCCAGGCGTGCGTGGACGCCGACTCCGCCGCCAAGCTCGCTGCCGCGGGCTGACGCAGACCGCAAGCCCGTCCGCGACCGCCGGAACGGCCCCGCCCCGGGGCCGTCCCAGGCCGGGGACGACGATACGAAGACGCGAGAGGACCACTGTGAATCTGCTGCTCGCCGAAGTGGCGCAAGCCACTCAGCGGCTGGCCGACGCCGGCGTACCTTCTCCGCGCTTCGACGCGGAGGAGCTCGCCGCCTTCGTGCACGGCGTCAAGCGGGGTGAGCTGCACCAGGTCGCGGACGCCGACTTCGACGCCCGCTACTGGGAGGCCGTCGCCCGCCGCGAGGCCCGGGAGCCGCTCCAGCACATCACCGGCCGCGCCTTCTTCCGCTACCTGGAGCTCCAGGTCGGCCCCGGCGTCTTCGTCCCCCGCCCCGAGACCGAGTCGGTCGTCGGCTGGGCCATAGACGCCGTACGGGCCATGGACGTCGTCGAACCCCTGATCGTCGACCTGTGCACCGGCTCCGGCGCCATCGCCCTCGCCCTCGCCCAAGAGGTGCCCCGCTCGCGCGTGCACGCCGTCGAGCTGGACGAGACCGCCCTCGGCTGGGCCCGCAAGAACACCGAGGGCTCCCGCGTGACCCTCCACCACGGCGACGCCCTCACCGCGCTGCCCGAGCTCGACGGCCAGGTCGACCTCGTCGTCAGCAACCCGCCGTACATCCCGCTCACCGAATGGGAGTACGTCGCCCCCGAGGCCCGCGACCACGACCCGCAGCTCGCCCTGTTCTCCGGCGAGGACGGCCTCGACACCATCCGCGGCATCGAGCGCACCGCCCACCGGCTGCTGCGCCCGGGCGGCGTCGTCGTCATCGAGCACGCCGACACCCAGGGCGGCCAGGTCCCGTGGATCTTCACCGAGGAGCGCGGCTGGGCCGACGCCGCCGACCACCCCGACCTGAACAACCGCCCCCGCTTCGCCACCGCGCGGAAGGCCATGCCGTGACGACGGCACCCCTGACATCTGCCCTGTTCACCCCGTACGAGGAGGTCCGTTAATGGCACGGCGATACGACTGCAGCGACGCGACCGACCGCAAGACCGGCCTGCGCGAGGCCGTCGCCGCGGTGCGCCGCGGTGAGCTGGTCGTGCTGCCCACCGACACCGTGTACGGCATCGGTGCGGACGCCTTCAGCCGCGAGGCCGTCGGCGATCTCCTGCAGGCCAAGGGCCGCGGCCGCGGCATGCCCTCGCCCGTCCTCGTCGGCTCCCCGAACACCCTGCACGGCCTCGTCACGGACTTCTCCGAGCAGGCCTGGGAGCTCGTCGACGCCTTCTGGCCCGGCGCGCTCACCCTCGTCGCCAACCACCAGCCGTCCCTGACCTGGGACCTGGGCGAGACCCGCGGCACCGTCGCCGTCCGGATGCCGCTGCACCCGGTCGCCATCGAGCTGCTCACCGAGTTCGGCCCGATGGCCGTCTCCAGCGCCAACCTCACCGGACACCCGGCGCCGCAGGACTGCGACGCCGCCCAGGAGATGCTCGGCGACTCCGTCTCCGTCTACCTCGACGGCGGCCCCACCCCCGCCGACGTGCCGTCCTCCATCGTGGACGTCACCGGCAAGGTCCCCGTGCTGCTGCGCGCCGGTGCGATCAGCGCCGAGCAGCTGCGCGAGGTGGTACCCGACCTCGAGGTGGCGAATTGATCGCCCCGCAGGGGCGTGGCATAGCGGGACCGGACACGGCGGCCAAGGCCGACACCTTCCGCATCCTCCACGTCAGCACCGGCAACGTCTGCCGCTCGCCCATCACCGAGCGGCTGACCCGCCATGCCCTCACCGACCGGCTCGGCGACCCCTTCGCGGGCGGCCTGGTGGTGGAGAGCGCCGGCACCTGGGGCCACGAGGGGGCGCCGATGGAGGCGCACGCCGCCACGGTCCTCGCCGACCTCGGCGCCGACCCGGACGGGTTCACCGGCCGCGAGCTGCTCGACGAGCACGTCATCCGCGCCGACCTGGTCCTGACCGCCACCCGCGACCACCGCGCCCAGGTCATCTCCATGGGCCACTCGGCCGGGCTGCGCACCTTCACGCTGAAGGAGTTCACCCGGCTGGTGCGGGCCATAGACCCCGCGACGCTCCCGGACCCCGAGCGGGCCGGCGGCGTGGTCGAGCGGGCCCGCGCCCTGGTGCAGGCCGCCGCGGCCCTGCGCGGCTGGCTGCTGGCCCCGAACGCGGAGGCCGACGAGGTCCACGACCCCTACGGCGCCCCGATCACCTTCTTCCGCTCCATCGGCGACGAGATCAACCAGGCCCTCGACCCGGTCCTCACCGCACTCACCGGGCGCTCCGCCCGGTCCTGACCGCCTGCGCCGGCGCGGGCGCGGGCCTACATTGGGTGGCACAACCGCATCTTCCGATGCCCCGTGCACCACCGAGGTCCGGAGCGCGCGCCATGCCGGTCACCGCAGCAGCACCCCACGCCCACTGGAGTCCCGACTTCGACGCGCTGCGCCGCCAGGACCCGGAGCTGGCGGGCCTGGTGCTCGCCGAGCTCGAGCGGCAGTCCACCGGCCTCCAGCTGATCGCCGCCGAGAACTTCACCTCGCCCGCCGTCCTCGCGGCCCTCGGCTCCCCGCTCGCCAACAAGTACGCCGAGGGCTATCCCGGCGCCCGCCACCACGGCGGCTGCGAGCTGGTCGACCTCGCCGAGCGCATCGCCACGGACCGCGCCAAGGCCCTCTTCGGCGCCGGGCACGCCAACGTCCAGCCCCACTCCGGCTCCGCCGCGGTGCTCGCCGGCTACGCCGCCCTGCTGCGCCCGGGCGACAAGGTGCTGGCCATGAGCCTGCGGCACGGCGGCCACCTCACGCACGGCTCGCCCGCGAACTTCTCCGGCCGCTGGTTCGACTTCACCGGCTACGGCGTGCGCCGCGACACCGGCCTGATCGACTACGACGAGGTCCGGGCGCTGGCCCGCGAGCACCGGCCCCGGGCGATCGTCTGCGGCTCGATCTCGTACCCGCGCCACCCCGACTACGCGGCCTTCCGGGAGATCGCCGACGAGACGGGCGCGTACCTGATCGTGGACGCCGCCCACCCGATCGGCCTGGTCGCCGGGGGAGCGGCGCCGAACCCCGTGCCGTACGCCGACGTGGTGTGCGCGACCACCCACAAGGTGCTGCGCGGCCCTCGCGGCGGCATGATCCTCTGCCGTGCCGAGCTCGCGGGCCGGGTCGACCGCGCGGTCTTCCCGTTCTCCCAGGGCGGCGCGCAGATGCACACCGTCGCGGCGAAGGCGGTCGCCTTCGGGGAGGCGGCGGCGCCGGCCTTCACCGCGTACGCCCATCAGGTGGTGGCCAACGCTCGCGCCCTTGCCGCCGTCCTGGCCTCTGAGGGCCTCACTGTGACCACGGGCGGCACCGATACGCACATCATCACCGCCGACGTCTCCGGGCTCGCCCAGGAGGCCGCCACGGCCCGCGGCAGGCTCGCCTCCGCCGGCATCGTCCTGGACGTCTGCGGACTGCCCCACGGCACGGCGCACGGCCTGCGGCTGGGCACCGCCGCCGTGACGACGCAGGGCATGCGGGAGCCGGAGATGGCCCGGATCGGCGCGCTGATCGGGGCGGCGCTGCGGGGCGCGGGGCCGGGCGGGGGCCTGCGCGGGGAGGTCGCCCGGCTCGCGGCGGGCTTCCCGCTCTACGCTCCTTATCCCGCGCACATCTGACGGCTGCAACCATCGCGGGTGGCCGTACGTCTACAGCTGTATTCACGGATCGGGGGCGGACGCGAATATGGTGTGGGGCTGTGATGTCCAGCGCGACCTCTGGGGCAGCCCGTGCGTGAATACCTGCTGACGCTGTGCGTCACCGCGGCAGTCACCTATCTGCTGACGGGACCGGTGCGGAAGTTCGCGATCGTGGCCGGCGCGATGCCGGAGATCCGCGCCCGCGACGTGCACCGGGAACCGACGCCGCGGCTCGGCGGTATCGCGATGTTCGGCGGCCTGTGCGCGGGCCTGCTGGTGGCGGCCCACCTGTCGAACCTGGGCAAGGTCTTCGAGCTGCACAGCGAGCCGCGGGCGCTGCTGTCCGGCGCCGGGCTGATCTGGATCCTCGGCGTGCTGGACGACAAGTGGGGCGTGGACGCCCTGGTCAAGCTGGGCGGCCAGATGATCGCCGCCGGTGTGATGGTGCTCCAGGGCCTGACGATCCTGTGGATCCCGGTGCCCGGCGTGGGCACGGTCGGGCTCACCCCCATGCAGGGCACGCTGCTGACGGTCGCCCTCGTGGTGATCACCATCAACGCGGTCAATTTCGTCGACGGCCTGGACGGCCTGGCCTCCGGAATGGTGTGCATCGCCGCCGCCGCGTTCTTCCTCTACGCCTACCGCCTGTGGTTCGGCCACAACGTCGAGGCGGCCGCGCCCGCGACGCTGTTCGCCGCGATCCTGATGGGCATGTGCCTGGGATTCCTCCCGCACAATATGCACCCTGCACGTATCTTTATGGGCGATTCGGGCTCGATGCTCATCGGCCTCGTGCTCGCGGCGGGGGCCATCTCCATCACCGGCCAGGTCGACCCCGATGTGCTCAATGCATTCACGGGCGGTTCGGAGCGCGCGGTCGTGCACGCCACGGTGCCGGTCTACATCCCGCTGCTGCTGCCGCTGACGGTGATCGCGGTGCCCGTCGCGGATCTGCTGCTCGCCATCGTGCGGCGCACCTGGAACGGGCAGTCGCCCTTCGCCGCGGACCGCGGTCATCTGCACCACCGGCTGCTGGAAATCGGCCATTCGCACAGCCGTGCGGTGCTGATCATGTATTTCTGGTCGGGGCTCATCGCCTTCGGCACGGTCGCCTATTCCGTGCACTCGGCGAGCACCTGGATCCTGCTGCTGATCGTCGCGCTGAGCGCGGCCGGTCTCGTCCTCCTGCTGCTGCCGCGCTTCAAGCCGCGCGCGCCCCGCTGGGCTGAGGCGTTCGTGCCGCCGCGCTACCGCCGCCGCAAGGTGGCTGCCACGGAGCCGGAGGCGGCCGGTGCGGAGCCGGTGGCGGAGCCCGTGGCGGCCGGTGCGGAGCCCGTGGAGCCGGGGGAGGAGCGCGAGCCCGTGCCGGCCGGGGTGCACGGGGCCACGGCCATCGGCGACCGTTCGCGCTTCGCGCACGCCCGGAGGATCAGCAGCAACGGCTGACGCCATCCGGAGGCGTCCATTCCGGGGGTCCGGGGAAGCATGTGGGCGAAAATGCGAGTCGGTGTCTCTATCAGAGATCTTTCGGCTCGTCAGCGCTATGACCAGCGACGTGACCCTTGCGTGTGACGTCGGGCACACGATGTAGGTAAAGACCTCATCAAATAGTTTGTGATACCGTTCACGAAACCCGGTGCTGGAGCCGAAGGACCGTAGTGCGGCGGTCCTCCGTCGCAAGTCGCGAGCATTTCCGGGGATACGCTCGTCCACGACGAATCGTTGCTTCCGACCTCATCGCCGGAGAAACCCTTCATGCAGTCCAACGACGCCCGAACACTCTTCCAGTGCGCCGTCCCGACCGCCGTGGCCGGCATCGTCGCCGCCGCCGTGAGCGGTGTGCTCGCCGGCGGCAAGGGTGCGGTCGGCGCCGTCGTCGGCACCCTCGTGGCGGGCGGCGTGATGGCCATGGGCCTGTTCGTTCTCCAGCGCACGGCGAAGTCCTTCCCGCACCTGTTCCAGGCCATGGGTCTGGTGCTCTACGTGACACAGTTCCTGATCTCCGCGGTCGTTCTCGCGGTCTTCCGGGACACGTCGCTGTTCAACACCCGGGCGTTCGCCTTCGCGCTGCTCGGCGCGGTCCTCGTGTGGACTGCCGCGCAGACCCGGGCGTATCTGAAGGCCAAGATCCTTTATGTCGATCCGGAATCCGCCGAGGCGAAGAAGTCCGCGCCCGCCGGGTCTCCGACGTGACCGGTAGGGCCGCGATAAAGGTGCCGACGCTCACCTGCTATCGTCCGGTGCCATCTGAGGCACAGTGGGCGCAGGCAGCTGAACACCCGAGTTTCCCGGGACGGAATCGGCAGTCCATGCAGCTGATGCCCGCGACCGGCCCCGCGCCGATCACCCGCCCCCCCATCCGCAAGACCAGTCCAGTGCCGTTCCGCGGCTGTGCGCCGCGCCGACACAACGAGGTTGCCGTACCTATGCGCCACGCTGAAGGAGCTCGCGGTGAGTGCTGACCAGATGCTCGCCTTCGAGACCGATTGCCACATCTTCGATGGGTGCGGCTTCCCAGCCCCGGGCCTCCACTCGTTCCTGTTCGAGCCGCTCTTCACCGTCGGCGGCATCGAGTTCAACAAGCCCATGCTGCTGGCCGTGCTGACGACGGTCATCGTCATCGGCTTCTTCTGGGCGGCCTTCGGCCGGGCCAAGGTGGTCCCCGGCAAGCTGCAGATGGTCGGTGAGGCGGGCTACGACTTCGTGCGCCGCGGCATCGTCTACGACTCGCTCGGCAAGAAGGAGGGCGAGAAGTACGTCCCCTTCATGGTCTCGCTGTTCTTCTTCGTCTGGATCATGAACCTCTGGTCGATCATTCCGGTCGCCCAGTTCCCGGTGACGTCGATCATCGCCTTCCCGGCGGCGCTCGCCCTCATCGTCTACGTCCTGTGGATGTACCTGACGTTCAAGAAGCACGGCTTCGTCGGCGGCCTGAAGAACATCGTCGGCTACGACAAGTCGCTCGGCCCGATCCTCCCGCTCGCCGTGGTCCTCGAGTTCTTCTCGAACGTGATCATCCGGCCCTTCACCCACGCGGTGCGGCTCTTCGCCAACATGTTCGCCGGTCACCTGCTGATCCTGATGTTCACCATCGCCAGCTGGTACCTGCTGAACGGGATCGGTATCGCCTACGCCGGCGTCTCCTTCGTGATGACCATCGTGATGACCGCCTTCGAGCTGTTCATCCAGGCCGTCCAGGCGTACGTCTTCGTGCTGCTGGCCACCAACTACGTCCAGGGCGCGCTCGCAGAGCACCACTGAGCACCCCCGCTCCCCAGACCAACAGTCGTCCGGTGGCCAACCCCCACCGGTTCGTGAAAGAGAAGGAAGAACGAGCATGTCTGCTGCTCTCCAGACCATCGCCGCTGGTGTCGAGATCAAGGGCAACCTCGGCTCGATCGGCTACGGCCTCGCCGCGATCGGCCCCGGCGTCGGCGTCGGCATCGTCTTCGGTAACGGCACCCAGGCCCTGGCCCGCCAGCCCGAGGCCGCCGGCCTGATCCGCGCCAACCAGATCCTCGGCTTCGCCTTCTGTGAGGCGCTCGCCCTGATCGGTCTGGTCATGCCGTTCGTCTACCCGTCCTCCTGATCACCGTCTGACGACCACTGTTTTCGACGGAAGGCATTGATGTGAATCCCCTGGCAGTCCTGGCGAGTGAGGGGGAGCTGGAAAGCCCGCTCCTGCCCCCGCTCCCAGAGCTCGTCATCGGCCTGATCGCCTTCGCCATCGTCTTCATCTTCCTCGGCAAGAAGCTCCTCCCGAAGATCAACTCGACTCTGGACGAGCGCCGCGAGGCCATCGAAGGCGGCATGGAGAAGGCCGAGGCCGCCCAGGCCGAGGCCCAGCAGGTGCTCGAGGACTACCGGGCCCAGCTCGCCGACGCCCGCCATGAGGCCGCCCGCATGCGCCAGGAGGCGCAGGAGCAGGGTGCGTCGATGATCGTAGAGATGCGGTCCGAGGGTGAGCGTCAGCGCGAGGAGATCATCGCTGCCGGGCACGCCCAGATCGAGGCCGACCGCAAGGCCGCTTCGGCCTCGCTCCGCCAGGACGTGGGCAAGCTCGCCGGCGACCTGGCCGGCCGGATCGTCGGCGAGTCCCTCGCGGACGCGGCCCGGCAGAGCCGGACCATCGACCGCTTCCTCGACGACCTCGAGGCCAAGGCGGCGGCCGGTGCGACGAAGGCAGAGGCGAACCGATGAGTGGAGCGAGCCGGGAGGCGCAGGCCTCCGCACGTGAGCGCCTCGACGCGCTGGCGGACAACACCTCCGTGGACGCGGCGAAGCTCGCCGGCGACCTCGCCGCGGTCACCGCGCTGCTGGACCGCGAGGTCTCGCTGCGCCGGGTCCTGACCGACCCCGCCCAGGCGGGCGAGGCCAAGTCCCAGCTGGCCGGGCGTCTGCTCGGCGGCCAGGTGGGCGGCGAGTGCGCCGACCTGGTCTCCGGGATGGTCCGTTCCCGCTGGTCGCGCTCGCGCGACCTGGTGGACGCGATCGAGGAGCTGGCCTCCGGCGCCGAGTTCATCGCCGCCGACCGCGCCGGTGTCCTGGACGACGTCGAGGACGAGCTGTTCCGCTTCGGCCGCATCGTCGCTTCCAGCTCCGAGCTGCGGGCCGCGCTGACGGACAAGGTCGCGAACCGCTCGGCCAAGGCCGGGCTGGTGAGCGAGCTGCTGGGGGGCCGGGCCAATCCGGTCACCGAGCGTCTCGTTGTCCGTCTTGTGGCACAGCCGCGGGGCCGTAGCCTGGAGGCGGGGCTCAACGCCCTCTCCAAGCTGGCCGCGGACCGCCGGGACCGTGTGGTCGCAGTGGTCACCTCCGCGGTGCCGATGAGCGATGCCCAGAAGCAGCGCCTCGGCGACGCGCTCGCCAAGCTGTACGGGCGCCGTGTCCACCTCAACCTGGACATCGACCCCGAGCTCATCGGCGGTGTGCAGGTGCGGATCGGCGACGAGGTCATCAACGGCAGCATCGCGGACCGTCTCGCCGAGGCGGACCGTCGGATGACGGCCGGCTGACAGCCACCAACTCAAGAGCATGACTGACGGCCCGAGTTGGGCCGACGGTGTCCTCCGGGGGCCCGCAGCACCGCTGCGGAACCCAGCCTCCGGAGAAGAAATACTTCGGGCCCAACAAGGAGAGCAGGGAACCCAGATGGCGGAGCTCACGATCCGGCCGGAGGAGATCCGGGACGCGCTGGAGAACTTTGTCCAGGCGTACAAGCCGGACGCGGCCTCGCGCGAGGAGGTCGGTACGGTCAGCGTTGCCGGCGACGGCATCGCTAAGGTCGAGGGCCTTCCCTCGGCCATGGCGAACGAGCTGCTGCGGTTCGAGGACGGAACCCTCGGTCTCGCCCTCAACCTCGAGGAGCGCGAGATCGGTGCGGTCGTCCTCGGCGAGTTCAGCGGCATCGAGGAGGGCCAGCCGGTGCAGCGCACCGGTGAGGTGCTCTCCGTCGCGGTCGGCGAGGGCTACCTCGGCCGCGTCGTCGACCCGCTGGGCAACCCGATCGACGGCCTCGGCGAGATCGCGACCGAGGGCCGGC
Source organism: Streptomyces sp. KLMMK (assembly GCF_036961605.1). NCBI lineage: Bacteria > Bacillati > Actinomycetota > Actinomycetes > Kitasatosporales > Streptomycetaceae > Streptomyces > Streptomyces sp. KLMMK. The sequence goes on along the minus strand of NZ_JBAMDC010000056.1, from coordinate 13,454 downwards.
GCGCCCTTGAGCTGCAGGCCCCCACGGTCATGCAGCGCAAGTCGGTCCACGAGCCGATGGAGACCGGCTACAAGGCCGTCGACGCGATGACCCCGGTCGGCCGCGGTCAGCGTCAGCTGATCATCGGTGACCGCCAGACCGGCAAGACCGCGCTGGCCGTCGACACGATCATCAACCAGCGCGACAACTGGCGCACCGGCGACCCGAAGAAGCAGGTCCGCTGCATCTACGTCGCCATCGGCCAGAAGGGCTCGACCATCGCCTCCGTGCGCGCGGCGCTGGAGGAGGCCGGTGCGCTGGAGTACACGACGATCGTCGCGGCCCCCGCGTCCGACCCGGCGGGCTTCAAGTTCCTCGCCCCTTACACCGGCTCGGCCATCGGTCAGCACTGGATGTACCAGGGCAAGCACGTCCTGATCGTCTTCGACGACCTGTCGAAGCAGGCCGACGCCTACCGCGCCGTGTCCCTGCTGCTGCGCCGCCCGCCGGGCCGTGAGGCCTACCCGGGTGACGTCTTCTACCTGCACTCGCGTCTGCTGGAGCGCTGCGCCAAGCTCTCCGACGAGATGGGTTCCGGTTCCATGACCGGTCTGCCGATCGTCGAGACCAAGGCCAACGACGTCTCGGCGTTCATCCCGACCAACGTCATCTCCATCACCGACGGCCAGTGCTTCCTGGAGTCCGACCTGTTCAACGCCGGCCAGCGCCCGGCCCTGAACGTCGGTATCTCGGTCTCCCGTGTCGGTGGCTCCGCCCAGCACAAGGCCATGAAGCAGGTCTCCGGCCGGCTCCGCGTGGACCTCGCCCAGTTCCGTGAGCTGGAGGCGTTCGCCGCCTTCGGTTCCGACCTGGACGCCGCGTCGAAGGCCTCGCTGGAGCGCGGCAAGCGCATGGTCGAGCTGCTGAAGCAGGCCCAGTACGCCCCGTACTCCACCGAGGACCAGGTCGTCTCCATCTGGGCCGGCACCACCGGCAAGATGGACGACGTCCCGGTCGAGGACATCCGCCGCTTCGAGCGCGAGCTGCTGGACTTCCTGCACCGCGAGCACAAGGGCCTGATGACCAGCATCGTCGAGGGCGGCAAGATGTCCGACGACACGCTGCAGGCCGTGGGCGACGCGATCGCGTCCTTCAAGCAGCAGTTCGAGACCTCGGACGGCAAGCTGCTGGGCGAGGGCTGAGCATGGGTGCCCAGCTCCGGGTCTACAAGCGACGGATCAAGTCCGTCACTGCGACCAAGAAGATCACCAAGGCGATGGAGATGATCGCCGCCTCGCGCATCGTCAAGGCACAGCGCCAGGTGGCCGCATCGACTCCGTACGCCGGTGAGCTCACCCGGGCAGTGACCGCGGTTGCCACCGGCTCCACCACCAAGCACGCCCTGACCACCGAGGCGGAGAACCCGGTCCGGGCCGCGGTGCTGCTCGTCACGAGCGACCGCGGTCTGGCCGGCGGCTACTCCTCGAACGCCATCAAGGCGGCCGAGCGGCTCACCGAGCGGCTCAAGGCCGAGGGCAAGGACGTCGTCACGTACATCGTCGGCCGCAAGGGCGTCGCGTACTACGGCTTCCGCGAGCGCCCGGTGGCGGAGTCCTGGACCGGCTTCACCGACAGCCCGACCTACGCCGACGCCAAGCGCATCGCGGGTCCGCTGATCGAGGCCGTTCAGCAGGACACGGCCGAGGGCGGCGTGGACGAGCTGCACATCGTCTTCACCGAGTTCGTCTCGATGATGACGCAGACGCCGGTCGGCAACCGTCTGCTGCCGCTGAGCCTGGAGAAGGCCCCGGAGGAGCAGGAGACTGCTGCGCCGGGCCGGATCCTGCCGCTGTTCGACTTCGAGCCGTCGGCCGAAGGGGTCCTCGACGCACTGCTGCCGCGGTACGTGGAGTCCCGGATCTACAACGCGCTGCTGCAGGCAGCGGCTTCCGAGCACGCCGCCCGTCGTCGTGCGATGAAGTCCGCCACCGACAATGCAGAAGAGCTCATCAAGTCGTTCACGCGGCTTGCCAATGCGGCCCGACAGGCCGACATCACCCAGGAAATCAGCGAGATCGTCGGTGGCGCCAGCGCTCTGGCCGACGCGACCGCGGGGAGTGACAACTAATGACGACCACTGTTGAGACGGCCGCCGCCACGGGCCGCGTCGCGCGGGTCATCGGCCCCGTCGTCGACGTGGAGTTCCCCGTCGACGCGATGCCGGAGATCTACAACGCTCTGCACGTCGAGGTCGACGACCCGGCCGAGGAGGGCGGTCGCAAGACCCTGACCCTCGAGGTCGCCCAGCACCTGGGCGAGGGCCTGGTCCGCTCCATCTCGATGCAGCCCACCGACGGCCTGGTCCGCCAGGCCACGGTGACCAACACCGGCACGGGCATCAGCGTCCCCGTCGGTGACGTGACCAAGGGCAAGGTGTTCAACACCCTGGGCCAGGTCCTCAACGAGGACCCGTCCACGGTCGCCGACGCCGAGCGCTGGACGATCCACCGCAAGGCCCCGGCCTTCGACCAGCTCGAGTCCAAGACCGAGATGTTCGAGACCGGCCTGAAGGTCGTCGACCTGCTGACCCCGTACGTCAAGGGCGGCAAGATCGGTCTGTTCGGTGGTGCCGGTGTCGGCAAGACCGTGCTGATCCAGGAAATGATCATGCGTGTGGCCAAGCTGCACGAGGGCGTTTCCGTCTTCGCCGGTGTCGGTGAGCGCACCCGTGAGGGCAACGACCTCATGGTCGAGATGGAGGAGGCCGGCGTTCTCGACAAGACCGCGCTGGTCTTCGGTCAGATGGACGAGCCCCCGGGCACCCGTCTGCGCGTCGCCCTGGCCGGTCTGACCATGGCGGAGTACTTCCGCGATGTGCAGAAGCAGGACGTGCTGTTCTTCATCGACAACATCTTCCGCTTCACCCAGGCCGGTTCCGAGGTCTCCACCCTGCTGGGCCGCATGCCCTCCGCGGTGGGTTACCAGCCGAACCTCGCGGACGAGATGGGCATCCTCCAGGAGCGCATCACCTCGACCCGTGGTCACTCGATCACCTCGATGCAGGCGATCTACGTCCCCGCGGACGACCTGACCGACCCGGCCCCGGCGACGACCTTCGCCCACCTGGACGCCACGACCGTTCTGTCGCGTCCGATCTCGGAGAAGGGCATCTACCCGGCGGTGGACCCGCTGGACTCGACGTCCCGCATCCTGGACCCGCGCTACATCGCGCAGGACCACTACGAGACCGCCACGCGCGTCAAGGGGATCCTGCAGAAGTACAAGGACCTCCAGGACATCATCGCGATCCTCGGTATCGACGAGCTCGGCGAGGAGGACAAGCTCGTTGTCCACCGCGCCCGTCGTGTCGAGCGCTTCCTGTCGCAGAACACCCACGCGGCGAAGCAGTTCACCGGTGTCGACGGCTCCGACGTCCCGCTGGACGAGTCCATCGCGGCGTTCAACGCCATCTGCGACGGTGAGTACGACCACTTCCCCGAGCAGGCCTTCTTCATGTGCGGTGGTCTCGAGGACCTGAAGAAGAACGCCAAGGAGCTGGGCGTCTCCTGAGCCCCGTGCTCACCAGCTGCCGGGGGCGGGGCGCTCCCGCCCCCGGCAGCCACGTCCCCTATTCTTTGACCCAACACCTGCCGTGCCCGGCAGGTGAAGACCCGAGGAGCCACGTTGGCTGCTGAGCTGCACGTCGAGCTGGTCGCGGCGGACCGAAGCGTCTGGTCCGGCGAGGCCACTCTGGTCATCGCGCGTACCACATCGGGCGACATCGGCGTCATGCCCGGCCACCAGCCGCTGCTCGGTGTGCTGGAGTCCGGCCCGGTGACCATCAGGACCGCCGACGGCAACGTCGTCGCCGCGGTGCACGGTGGGTTCATCTCGTTCGCGGACGACAAGCTCTCGCTGCTCGCCGAGATCGCGGAGCTTGCCGACGAGATCGACGTCAAGCGTGCGGAGCGGGCGCTCGAGCGCGCCAAGTCGGCGGCGGACGCCGCCGCCGAGCGGCGCGCCGACGTCCGGCTGCGTGCGGTCGCGGGCGTTCACTAGCCCACGGCCCACTGAGTTCGTCCCTCAGCCGCGGACCGCACTGGAACACTCCAGGGCGGTCCGCGGCTGAGGCAATACAAGCCCGTTGCTCTAGATGTTGCGAGGAGGTCGGTGGAGATGGTCCTCGCTCTGCTCGTGAGCGGCGTCGTCGTCCTGCTGGTGCTGGTGGGGCTCTTCGTCTTCGGGCTGCGGAGGCGCCTGATCCAGCGTTCCGGCGGTACGTTCGACTGCAGTCTGCGCTGGAACGTCCCCGAGAAGGACCCCACGCCGGACGGCAAGGGCTGGGTGTACGGCGTCGCCCGCTACAACAGTGACCGGATCGAGTGGTTCCGGGTCTTCTCGTACGCGCCACGGCCCCGGAGGCTGCTGGAGCGCGCCTCCATCGAGGTGCTGGAGCGGCGGGCCCCGCAGGGGGACGAGGAGCTCGCGCTGCTGTCCGACGCGGTCGTGCTGATCTGTGTGCACCAGGGAACGCGCCTGGAGCTGGCGATGAGCGAAGACGCGCTGACCGGTTTCCTTGCGTGGCTGGAGGCGGCCCCTCCCGGCCAGCGGGTGAATGTGGCTTAGCTTCCTGTGGCCTCAAGCGCCGGCCGGGCTGGTATCCGGCCCGGCCGGCGCTTTGCCCGTCAGGAGCGCAAGCCGTTGTCGACCGCGGTCATCAGCGTTCCGCTGTCACCCGACATCTCCCAGATCATCACGCCGCCCAGGCCCTTCGGCTTGAGCCAGGCCGTCTTCTTGTTGATCGACCAGACGTCGTCGAACGTCCACCACTGCCCGTTGTCGCCGGTGTAGCCGTACGTGGCGACCGACTGTTCGTCGTGGTGGACGGTGAGGCCCGCGACGGACGCGATCAGGTTGTCGTAGCCGCGCGTCCCCGACTCCTCCGGGAACTGGCCGGGGGCCGCCCCGTTCGCCGTCTGCCAGACGCCGCGCTCGCCGCCGTCGGCGACCTGTTGCCAGCCGCGGCCGTAGAAGGCCAGCCCGAGCACGACCTTCTTCGGATCGACCCCGGCGTCGAGGTAGGTCCGGACGGTCTTGTCGACGCTGAACTTCGTCGTGTACGGGTCTTTGGCGTCCTGGTAGAGGTTCCCCTGGTGGCCGGTGCGCTTGGGCTCCCAGCTGTTGTCGCTGCCGGAGCCGTGGAAGTCGTAGCCCTGGACGTTGGCGAAGTCCATGTAGTCGAAGACGCTGGGCGTGCCGTCCTTGGTGGTGATGTCCCAGCCCGCGTCGATCTTCGCCGGGTCGGCCGGGGTGAAGGCCGTGAGCAGGTACTTCCTGCCCGTCGTCGAGCTCAGGGCGTCGAGCTGGCGGCGGAACTCGGCGAAGAGCAGGGTGTTGTTGGCCTTGTCGTCCTTGGAGACGTGGTTGCCGGCGTGGCCCTCGGCGCCGGGCCACTCCCAGTCGATGTCGAAGCCGTCGAAGATCCCGGCGGCGACGCCCGGGCCGCCACGGCCGTTGGTCACCGGCAGGTCGCCCTTGATGTACATGTCGATGCAGGACTTGACGAACTTCTGCCGGGAGGCGTCCGTCCTGGCGACGTCCGAGAAGTACTTGCTGTAGGTCCAGCCGCCGATGGACATATTGATCTTGAGGCCGGGGTGCTTGGCCTTGAGCTTCTTCAGCTGGTTGAAGTTGCCGGCCAGCTTCTGGTCCCAGGTGTCGCCGACGCCGTCGACGGATTCGCCCGCGCCGAAGCCCTTCTCGTAGTCGGCCCAGGAGTCGCCCGCGCCGTCGCCCTGGCCGGGGTCCTGAGGGTTGGGGGTGGTGGCCTTGGTGACCCCATTGAGGCAGGTGAGGTCAGTGGGGTGGATGTTGGAGAAGGAGTAGTTGATGTGGGTGAGCTTGGCGGCGGCGCCCGTGGTCTCCAGGGACTTCACGGTGTAGCCGCGGCCGTAGATGCCCCACTGCACGAAGTAGCCCACCTTGGCGTATCCCGCGCCGGGCTGCGGCTGACCGCCGCCCGTGGTGCGCACGGTCAGCGGCGCGCTGGCCTTGCCGGTCTGGCCCGCGGAGTCCCGGGCGACCACGGTGTAGGTGTAGTCGGTACCCGCGGTGAGGCCGGTGTCGGTGTGGGCGAGCTTGCCGACCGTGGCGACCTTCGCGGTGCCGCGGTAGACGTCGTAGTTCTTGATGCCCTTGTCGTCGGTGGCGGCGGGCCACTTGAGGGCGACGGAGGTGTCCGTGACCGCGGTCGCCTGAGGGGTGCCGGGGGCGGAGGGCGGTTTGTCGCTGCCGCCGCCGCTGCCCGTGCGCAGGGTGGCGGACGGGCTCGCCGGGCCGGTCTGGCCGGCCGAGTCGCGGGCGACGACCTTGTACGTGTAGTCGGTGTCGGCGCTGAGGCCGGTGTCGGTGAAGGCGGTGCCGGAGACCGTGCCGACGACGCTGTCGCCGCGGTAGACGTCGTAGTTCTTGACGGCCTTGTCGTCCGTGGCGGCGGCCCAGGTCAGCGCGATGCTGTCGGCCGTGACGCCGGTGGAGGAGGGCTGCCCGGGGGCGCTGGGCGGGGTGTCGGCGGAGGAGCCGTCGCAGGGCCCGCCGTCGAGGCGGCAGCCCGCGGGGGCGCCGTCACCGGAGCCGACGAAGCCGAAGGTGACGCTCGCGCCGGGGGCGATGGTGCCGTTGTACTCGCGGTTCTTGGCGGTGTAGTGGGAGCCCGAGCTCGTGAGCAGGGCGTCCCAATAGGCCCCGACCGTGGTGGTGGAGGGGAAGTCCCACTCGACGGTCCAGGCGGTGATGGCCGTGGTGCCGGTGTTCTTGACCGTCCACTCCGCCTGGAAGCCCGTTCCCCAGTCGGAGGTCTTGACGAATGCCGCCGTCGCGGACGGCGCCGCGTGGGCCGGGGCGGCCGCCAGGCCGACGAGCGCGGTGGCGGGCAGTGCGAGCGCGGCCAGGGCGGCCACCGCTCTTCGTAAGGTGCGGCCGATGCTTCCTGAGGTTCCTGTGCTCAAGGGGGTGCTCCTCGGAGAGAGGTGCGGACAGGTGGGGGGTGCACAGCTGCTCGGGGAGCGTAAGAAGGTCCGTACCAATGGTCAAGAGGACTGGACCAATCCCAACTCCCGGGCCAGCACCGCCGCTTGCACCCTGCTGCGCAGCTCCAGCTTGTTCAGCAACCTGCTGACGTGCGTCTTCACCGTCGCCTCCGCCATGCCCAGCCGGCCCGCGATCTCCGCGTTCGACAGCCCCTCGCCCAGCGCCGCCAGCACCTCGCGCTCGCGGCGGGTCAGCGTCTCCAGCGCCGCGGGCTCCTCGGCGCCCGGCATCCGGCCCTGCGCAGGGCGCGCGAACTCCGCGATCAGGCGGCGCGTCACCGCCGGGGAGATCAGCCCCTCGCCGGCCGCCACCGTCCGCACCGCCGCGATGAGACCGGCGGCGTCGCTGTCCTTGAGCAGAAAGCCCGCCGCGCCCGCGCGCAGCGCCCCGAAGACGTACTCGTCCAGGTCGAACGTGGTCAGCACCAGGACGTCGGCGAGCTGCTCGGCGACCACCTGCCGGGTGGCCGAAACACCGTCCAGGCGCGGCATCTGCACATCCATCAGCACCAGGTCCGGGCGCAGTTCGCGGGCCAGCCGGACGGCCTCCTCGCCGTCGGCCGCCTCCCCGACGACCTCGACGCCCGGCGCCGAGCGCAGGATCAGCACCAGCCCGGAGCGTACGGACGCCTGGTCCTCGGCGACCAGGACGCGGATCCCGGGGGTGTCCGCGGGGGGTGTGGTGGTCACGGTGTTCCTTCCTCCGGTACGGGCAGCACCGCCCGTACGCGCCAGCACTTGCCGTCCGGGCCCGCCACCGGGCCCGCCTCGAACTCCCCGTCCAGCAGGGCCACCCGCTCGCCCATGCCGACCAGTCCCGCCCCGGAACCCGGCGCCCGCGGCCCCGGCCCCGCGCCGTAGGCGCTCGTCACCTCCACCGCCAGCCACCTGCGGTCCTCGCGCGCCAGACGCACCGTCACCTCGCCCGGCGCCGCGTGCTTGACCGCGTTGGTCAGCGACTCCTGGACGATGCGGTACGCCGCGAGCTCCGTCGGCGCCGGGAGCGGCACCGGCCCCCGCCCGTCGTCCAGGACGAAGCGGAAGCGGTCGTCGCGGACGGCCTTGCGGGCGTGGGCGAGGAGCGCGTCCACACCGTCGAGGCGGGGCGAGGCCGCGGGCTCCTCCTCGCCGCCCGCCTGCCGCAGCAGCCCGATGAGCCGGCGCATTTCGGCCAGGCCCTGCACGCTGTTCTCCCGGATCACGGCGAGCGCCTCCTCCGACGCCTTCGCCTCCCCGATCGACAGCGCCGCCGTGGAGTGGATCGCGATCGCCGACAAGTGGCCCGCGACCATGTCGTGCAGCTCGCGCGCCATCCGGGCGCGCTCGGCGCCCACCGCCTCGCGGCGGTCCATCTCCGCCAGCAGCGCCGTCCGCTCGGCCTCCAGGCGGGCCGCGCGCGCGGCGTCGCGGTGCCGGCGGATGCCCGCGCCGGTCCACGCCGGCGCGATGACCAGCACCCCGAAGCCGAAGCCGATCAGCAGCGCCTCCGGTGTGCGGATCAGCGCCACGGCCAGCAGCGTTCCCAGCACCGTCAGCACCTCGGCGATGCGGGGGATGCGCCAGGCGACGGACGGGCGGCCGTAGAGCACCGCCGCGTAGACGACGTCCGTGTACATCGCGATCGTCGCGACGAGCGAGCCCGTGCAGATGTCGAGGGCGAGCGTGAGCGTGCCGACGGTCAGCGCCGTCAGCGGGGCGCTGCGCCGCAGCAGCTCGGCGCCGCACATGACGCCCAGCGCGACCAGCGACAGCCAGCCGGGCAGCGCGACCAGCGGCGGGTTGTTGTGCAGGCCCAGGAACCACAGCGCCAGGCCACCCAGCAGACCTGTGGCCGCGATCAGGACGGCGTCGCGGTCGGGGCGGCGGGGCAGGCGCAGGGGGCGGTCGGGCATGCGTACATCACAGCATGCGGCGGGGCCCGCGAGGACGCGCTGCGGGAGGGTGCGGCGGGCCGCGCACTACATCGAAGGATGCAGTCCGGAATCGTCGTACGCGACGACGAAACCGCTGGTCACGGCAGGGAGCCTGGAAGGGAGGGAAGGGAGACAACCGTGATCGTCACGCTGATCGTCGTCTGCGAGGTCGGCTTCTGGGTGCTGCTGGCCGGCGGCCTGAGCCTGCGGTACCTGGCGAAGATGCCGCGGGCGGGGGTCGCCGTGCTGCTGCTGGAGCCCGTGCTGGAGCTGATCCTGCTCGTCGCCACCGCGGTCGACCTGAAGAACGGGGCGCAGGCCGGCATGAGGCACGGCCTGGCCGCCGTCTACATCGGTTACTCCGTCGGCCTCGGCCACGCCACGATCAAGTGGGTCGACGCCCGCTTCGCCCACCGCTTCGCGGGTGGCCCGCCGCCGGTGAAGCCGCCGAAGTACGGCACCGCCCGCACCGTCCACGAGTGGAAGACCGCCGCCCGCTGGATCCTGTCCTGCGCGGTCGCCCTCGGCCTGCTGCAGGCGGCGGTCTGGTACGTCGGGGACTCGGGCGACACCAGCTCGCTGCGGGCATGGCAGACGAAGATGCTCATCGTGGCCGGAATTAACCTGGCCATCGCGGCGAGCTACACACTCTGGCCGAAGCAGGCGCCGGCCGCGGAGGAGAAGCGGGCCCCGGCCACGGAGCAGCTGAAGCGCTGACTCCTCCCCGGGTCCCGGTCGCGCCGCGTGTCAGCGGTTCCCGCCCGGGACCCACAGGACGTCCCCGACCTGCTTGTTCGCCGTCCTCGCCAGGATGCTGCATTTCCCCGGGGGGTGACCCCCGGGCCCCCAGCCGGGCGGGGTCGCTCCGCGCCGCGTGTCAGCGGTTCTCGCCGGGGACCCACAGGACGTCCCCGACCTCCTTGTTCGCCGTCCTCGCCAGGATGCTGCATTTTCCCGGGGGGTGGCCCCCGGGCCCCCAGCCGGGCGGGGTCGCTCCGCGCTGCGTGTCAGCGGTTCTCGCCGGGGACCCACAGGACGTCCCCGACCTGCTTGTTCGCCGTCCTCGCCAGGATGCTGCATTTGCCCGGGGGATGACCCCCGGGCCCCCAGCCGGGCCTGGTCGCTCCGCGCCGCGTGTCAGCGGTTCTCGCCGGGGACCCACAGGACGTCCCCGACCTCCTTGTTCGCCGTCCTCGCCAGGATGAACAGGAGGTCGGAGAGGCGGTTGAGGTAGGTGGCCGTCAGGGGGTTCATGATGTCCGCGTGGAGTTCCATCGCCGCCCAGGTGGAGCGCTCCGCGCGGCGCACGACCGTGCAGGCCTGGTGCAGGAGCGCCGCCCCGGGCGTGCCGCCGGGAAGGATGAAGCTGCGGAGCTTCTCCAGGTCCTCCAGGAAGCGGTCGCAGTCCGCCTCCAGCTTGTCGATGTAGGACTGCTCCACGCGCAGCGGCGGGTACTTGGGGTTCTCGGCGACGGGCGTGGCCAGGTCGGCGCCGACGTCGAAGAGGTCGTTCTGGATGCGGACGAGCACCTTCACGATCTCCTCGGGCAGCTGCCCGAGCGCGATCGCCACCCCGATCGCGGCGTTGGCCTCGTTGGCGTCGGCGTAGGCGGCGATGCGGGTGTCGGTCTTCACGGTGCGGCTCATGTCGCCGAGGGCGGTGGTGCCCTTATCACCGGTGCGGGTGTAAATGCGCGTCAGGTTGACCATGGGTACGAGCCTAGCCACGCGGCGGGGGCCTGCCGAGGCCGACGCGCACCGTGCCACCCCTGTGACGTCTGAGGCTGGAGGGGCCCAACTGCAGTGTGGGAACCGGCCAGTGGGCGTCTCGATGTGATGTCCGTCATGTGGGACGTGACGCGCATCTCTAACCGCCCAACCGCGCCGCGACGGGCGCTAAGGTCCGGCGGAGAGTGCGTTGAGAACAGCTATGTGCACAGGGAGTAAGGGGACAGCCGTGGCCAAGAAGCTCGCCGTCATCGGGGCCGGACTGATGGGGTCCGGGATCGCGCAGGTCTCCGCCCAGGCCGGGTGGGACGTCGTGCTGCGGGACGTCACCGACGCGGCGCTGCAGCGCGGCACGGACGGCATCAAGGCCTCGTACGACAAGTTCGTCTCCAAGGGCAAGCTGGAGGCCGCCGCGGCCGAGGAGGCCCTCGCCCGCATCACCACCACGACGGACCTGGACGCGGCCGCCGACGCGGACATCGTCGTCGAGGCGGTCTTCGAGGACATCGACACCAAGCGGGACATCTTCCGCACCCTGGACGGCCTGGTGAAGGACGAGACCGTCCTCGCCTCGAACACCTCCGCCATCCCGATCACCAAGATCGCGGCGGCCACACAGCGCCCCGAGCGCGTCGTCGGCGCCCACTTCTTCTCGCCGGTGCCGATGATGCAGCTGTGCGAGCTGGTCCGCGGCTACAAGACCAGCGACGAGACGCTGGCCAAGGCCCGTGAGTTCGCCGAGGGCGTCGGCAAGACCTGCATCGTCGTCAACCGCGACGTCGCCGGCTTCGTCACCACCCGGCTGATCTCGGCCCTCGTCGTCGAGGCCGCCAAGCTGTACGAGTCGGGCGTGGCCAGCGCCGAGGACATCGACATCGCCTGCAAGCTGGGCTTCGGCCACGCGATGGGCCCGCTGGCCACGGCGGACCTGACCGGCATCGACATCCTGATGCACGCCACGGGGAACATCTACACCGAGTGCCAGGACGAGAAGTTCGCGCCGCCGGAGATCATGCGCCGCATGGTCGACGCGGGCGACCTGGGCCGTAAGAGCGGTCAGGGCTTTTACCAGCACTGAATCGGCTCCGGCCGGGTAACCGATACCTAATTCACCCTCCAGGGTGAATTAGGTATCGGTTCGCCAACAGGCGGCAACCTTGTCGTGTGAGAGGCAGTCAGTTCTTTGTAACCACAGAGTCTTGAGAACCGCACGGGGCTGCAGAGTCACACCGTCATCACGCACCATCGGGCATCACTCCGGGAGCGCATATGCACATCAGGGGCGACCACGCCGAACTGGTCGTCGGGGGCCGCCTCGACGTCCGCAGCGCGGCGGACGCCCGTACGGTCCTGCACTCCGCCCTCGACTCCGGCCGCGGCGACCTCGTCCTCGACCTCACCGAGCTGGACTCCTGGGACGCCACCGGCCTCGGCGTCATCATGGGCGCCCACCGCCGCGCCGGCCGCTCCGGCCGCCGCCTCGTCCTGCGCGGCGTGCCCGACCGGATGCAGCGGCTGCTCGTCGCCACCCGGCTGCACCGCATCCTCGCCATCGAGGGCGCAATCGGCGTCGAGGCGGGCGAGTCCCTCCCCCGCGTGTGAACGGAGTTGCCATAGAGGCACCCGCGTCCGCATGCGTCCCCTTCTTTCCGATTCTCATGAGACTGTGACATGCCCCGGGCAGCGGGGCCCCCGTCGCTTCATGGATACTGTGCCCAGGTCTGAGGTTCGGTTTTCCCGCCGCGAAAGGCCGCATAACAGAGCCCACGGCGGGCACCGATGAAGCGCCGGCCGGTATGCCCGGCCGAGGGTTGAGGAGTGCGGCAGGCCGGAAGGGCAGGACGGCACGCCACGCATTTGGGGGGCTTTCACCATGGACCCGACGAACCGACCCGAGGAATTCGGCGAGGGCGCACACGAGTCCGCCGAGGGCGGCGGCCCGCGCGACCTCCCGGCCGCCGAGGCCGGGGAGGCCCCCGGGCTCGCCCGCGTCGTCCGGCTCGTCGCGGGTGACTACGCCCTCACCGTCAACCCCGTCGACGGCAGCGAGATCGAGCCCTGCCTGCCCGCCGAGGTGCCCCCGCCCCCCGGCAGACACACCCCCGAGGAGCGCGCCGAGCTGCTCCGCGCCGCCGCGCCCCCGCCGCCCGCCCGCCAGGCCGGCCCCGAGCTGCCCCTGCTGCACCGCCAGGAGGAGCGCGAGCGCCTCTCCCGGCTGCTCTCGCGCGGCCGCTCCGTCCGGCTGACCGGCCCCTCGGGCTCCGGCCGCAGCGCCCTGCTGGACGCCGTCGCCGACGACTGCGCCCGCCTCGCCCCCGACGGCGTCGTCCGCCTCACCGGCCACCACCGCACCGTCACCGACGTCCTGTACGACCTCTTCGCCGCCGTCCACCACGCGCCGCTGCACCGCCCCGACCGGGCCGGGCTGCTCTCCCTCGTGCGCGGCATCGGCGCCGTCGTCGTCCTGGACGACCTCGAATTCGGCGGCGCCGCGCTGGACGAGCTCCTCGACGCCACCCCCGAGTGCGCCTTCCTCTTCGCCGCCACCCCCGACGTCGCCGCGCCCTCTCCCGACTCGCACGTCGAAGAGGTCTTCCTCGGCGGCCTCGACCGCACCGCCTGCCTGGAGCTCCTTGAGCTCTGCGTCGACCGGCCGCTGACGGACGAGGAGGCGGACTGGGCGGCGGACCTGTGGTTCGAGTCCGAGGGCCTGCCGCTGCGCTTCGTCCAGGCCGGGGCGCTGCTG
>NZ_JBAMDC010000559.1:0-3225 GCF_036961605.1 Streptomyces sp. KLMMK | reverse complement strand
AGACGCCGATCGGTGTCTTCCGCAGCGTCGAGCGGCCGGTCTACGACACCCAGATGGCAGACCAGCTCGAAGCGGCGATCGAGCAGAAGGGCAAGGGCGACCTGACGGCCCTGCTGGCCGGGAACGACACCTGGACGGTCGTCGGATAGGCCATCGGGCAGATCGCCGGACAGGTGAGCCGAGGCGCTCGGACGGGCTGTTTTCCGGCCCGTCCGGGGGCGTCTGACGCTCCCTCCCCCGCTCGCCCGCTCTCATGGGGGGCATGGCCGACCCCGATGCCACGCTCTCTCCCCCCATCCGCGACCGGCTCGCCTACCGCGTGAAGTGCCGGCTGCTCGGGCCGCCCCTGGTCACCGAGCAGCTCTCCCAGGAGAAGCTCAGCAACCCCATGGCGCTCGGGGTGCTGGCCTCCGACTGCATCTCCTCCACCGCGTACGGCAGCGAGGAGATGCTGCGCATCCTCGTGCCCGTCGCCGGGGTCGCCGCGTTCACCCTGCTGATGCCGGTGACCGGCGCGATCCTGCTCGTCCTGCTGCTCCTGACGCTCTCCTACCGCGACGTGGTGTCCGTGTACACGCGCGCGGGCGGGTCGTACGTCGTCGCGCGGGAGAACTTCGGGCCGCGCGTCGCCCAGATCGCCGCCGTCGCGCTCCTCGTCGACTACATCGTCACGGTCGCCGTCCAGACCGCGGCCGGCACCGACGCGCTGATCTCCCTGGCCCACCTCACGGGCGAGGGGTACACGGGCATCGACCACCTCAAGCTGCCCATCACCGCGGCCATGGTGGTGCTGCTGATGTACGGGAATCTGCGGGGGATCCGTGAGGCGGGACGGGCGTTCGCGGCGCCCGCGTACCTCTTCATGCTCGCCATCGCGCTCCTGCTGGTCGTCGGCCTCGTCCGGGCGCTGGACGGCGGGCTCCCGCACACCGACCTGCACGCCCCGGGCGTCGTGCCGCTCGGCCAGGAGGGGAGCGGCTGGCTTTACGGCGCCTCCCTCTTCATGGTGCTGCGCGCCTTCGCCAACGGCGGCTCCTCCCTGACGGGGCTGGAGGCCATCTCCAACGGCGTCTCCGCCTTCCGCCCGCCCCAGGGAGCCAACGCGCGGCAGACGCTGACCGTCATGAGCTGCGTCCTCGGCGTCATGGTGCTGGGCGTCTCCACCCTCGCCCACTACACGCACGCCGTCCCCTACGTGGACGGCAACCCGACCGTCATCGCCCAGGAGGCCCATCTCGTCTTCGGCGACGGCTGGGCGGGCACGGCCGGGCTGGTGTTCGTCCAGCTGGCGACCGCGCTCGTCCTCTACACCGGCGCCAACACGCCCTTCACCGGCTTCCCCTTCCTCGCCAGCTTCGTCGCCGAGGACCGCTTCCTGCCGCGGAAGCTGATGCGGCGCGGCCACCGGCTGGCGTTCTCCAGCGGGATCATCTCCCTGACCGTCGTCGCCCTCGCGCTGCTGCTGGTCACCGGCGCCAACGTCGACAAGCTGGTCGCCCTGTACGCGATCGGCGTCTTCACGGGCTTCACGATGGCCGCGGCCGGGATGACGGCCCACCACTGGCGGCGGAACGGCGGCTGGAAGACCGGGGTGAACCTCGTGGCGGCCGTGGTGTCGGCCCTGGTCGTCGTGATCTTCGCGATCACGAAGTTCACCGAGGGCGCGTGGCTGGTCGTCGTGGTCTTCCCGGTCGGCGTGTGGGCGCTCATCCGCATCAACCGCGAGTACCGCGAGGAGGCCGCGGCCCTGGAGACCATGCCGCCCCTCACCGAAGCCGCCGAGCCGCGCTGGCGGCGGCACCTCGTGTACGTCCTCCTCGACGTGCTCGACCTCGCCGCCGTCAAAGCGCTGCGGTACGCGCACGAGCTGCGGCCGGACGAAGTGCGGGCCGTGCACTTCGTCATCGACGAGGCGCGGGCGAAGCGGCTGGCCGCGCGGTG
This sequence comes from Streptomyces sp. KLMMK, assembly GCF_036961605.1. Classification (NCBI taxonomy): domain Bacteria; kingdom Bacillati; phylum Actinomycetota; class Actinomycetes; order Kitasatosporales; family Streptomycetaceae; genus Streptomyces; species Streptomyces sp. KLMMK. Next base: position 1,284 of record NZ_JBAMDC010000559.1, on the reverse strand, counting down.
GGAGGCGCTGCCCGGGACGGACGTGCCGCTGGACCTCGTCGACTGCCCGGACCGGCGGCTGCGGCACGCCGTCGCCGCGCTCGCCGCGCGCGACACGGCCGACGGGACGACCGCCCTGACGCTCCTCGTCCCCCGCCGGACGTACGCACGGCCGCTCGCCGCGCTGCTGCACACGGACTCCGGGGACGAACTGGCGAAGGCGTTGCAGCACCTGCCGAACGTGGCGGTGACGGTGGTGCCGTTCGATGTGACCGCGGCGATGGCGCGGCAGCGCGCGTGGGCGCCCCGTCGGTGAGGCAGCTCGGCACCGCCGGGCAGCCCACCGCTCCGTGCCGGGCGGTGCCGCTCCCGCCTCGGTTACCTTCGCAAGGTCGCACCATGCCTTGGAGGGGACCATGCCCGCATCACCACCCGCACCGCCATCACGCAGTGAACCCCGCAGTGAATCCCGCACCGGCCTCATCTGCAGCGTCGCCGCCTACGGCATCTGGGGGCTCTTCCCCCTCTACTGGCCGCTCCTGGATGCGGCCGGGCCCGTCGAGATCCTGGCGCACCGCATGGTGTGGTCGCTGGCGGCCGTGGTGCTCGTTCTCATAGTGACCCGGCGCTGGGCGTGGATACGCCCGCTGCTGCGGCAGCCCCGCCGGCTGGGCATGATCGCGCTGGGCGCGGCGACGATCTCCGTGAACTGGGGGATCTACATCTGGGGCGTCAATTCCGGGCACGTCGTGGAGACGTCGCTGGGGTACTTCATCAACCCCCTCGTCAGCATCGCCTTCGGCGTGGTGGTCCTGCGGGAGCGGCTGCGGGCCGCGCAGTGGGCGGCGGTCGGCGTCGGCGCGGCCGCGGTCCTCGTGCTGGCGGTGGCCTACGGCAAGCCGCCGTGGATCGCCCTCGCGATCGCGGCGACGTTCGGTACGTACAGCCTGGTCAAGAAGCAGGTGGGCCTGGACGGGGTGGAGTCGCTGGCGGCGGAGACGGCCGTGCAGTTCCTTCCCGCGCTGGGATTCCTGGTGTTCCTGGGGACGACGGGCCACAGCACGTTCCTGAGCGAGGGGGCGGGGCACACCGCGCTGCTGATGTGCTCGGGGGCGATCACCGCGGTGCCGCTCATCCTGTTCGGCGCGGCGGCGGTGCGGCTGCCGCTGTCGGTGGTGGGGATGGTGCAGTACCTGGCTCCGACGTTCCAGTTCGCCCTGGGTCTGCTGGTGTTCCACGAGGGGATGCCGGCCGAGCGCTGGGCGGGCTTCGGGCTCGTGTGGCTCGCGCTGGCCGTGCTGACGT
>NZ_JBAMDC010000558.1:0-3360 GCF_036961605.1 Streptomyces sp. KLMMK | reverse complement strand
CGCGGCCTGGGCCGCCCGCAGCGCCTGCCGCACGGCGGGGGCCTCGGGCGTCTTGGGGCTCGCCGTCTCCGTCATGCGTCACTCCTGAGCAGGTAGGCGTGGGCCGCGCCCGCGGCGGCCACGGAGGCGAGCAGCCGGGCCAGTTCGGGCGGGGCGGAGCCGAGGGCCTTGGTGCGGCTGTCCGCGGTGCGACGTTCGGCGTCGGCCAGTGCGGCCAGGGCCTCCTTCTCGTCGCCCGGTACGCCGTCCGTAGGTGCGGAAGCGGACGCGCCTGAGGCGGACGCCCCCGGAGCGGCCGCAGATGACGACTCGGAGGGCGACGACTCGGATGACCCGGACGACTCGGATGACTCAGGCGACTCGGACGGCTCGGACGACGGCTCGGAGGAGGCCGCAGGAGCAGAAGAGGCCGCAGAGGCCGAGGCGTCCGGGGAACCGGACGCAGCCGGGGCCGTTCCCCCACGCGGCACGCCCGACGCCCCCTGCGGCGCGCCGAAAGCCTCAGCATGGCGCGCCACTTCCTCCCGCAGCGGCCGCAGCCGCTCCGCGAGCGCCCCGTGCGCCGCGATCGTGGCGTCGTAGCGCGCGAGCAGCTGCGCGGAGTCGCGCCCCGCAGCGGCGCGCAGACGCTCCGCTGCAGAAGGGCCCGAGGGAGCCCCGGAGGCGCCCGAACAGCCGGTGAGCAGGGCCCCGGCGCCGGCGCTCAGCAGAACCGCGGCGCCCCCTGCCAGTACCCTGCGTCGGTGCGGGCCGGCCGGGCCCCGCGTCGTCGTTGTGAACGCCACGATCCTCTTTCCGCCGGTCCGGTCATGATCACCGCACGTGAGCGTACCGGCGCGCAACCCGGCGGCTGCGGACGAGGCACCGAATCGTCAGTCGGCTGCCGGAACAGATAGGCTTTGACCTGACACGCGACTTTCCCACAACAGCACACGCGGCCGAGGAGTCACCCGGATGAGCACCACCCAGAGCGAGCGGCTGCGCGAGCTGCTGGCCCCTCTCGTGAGCGCGAGGGAGCTGGATCTGGAAGAGATCGAGGTGACCACGGCGGGCAAGCGGCGTGTGCTGCGCATCGTGGTGGACTCCGATGCGGGCGTCGAGCTGGACGAGTGCGCGGAAGTCAGCCGCGCCGTCTCCGAGAAGCTCGACGAGACGGACGCCATGGGCGGCGCCCCGTACGTCCTGGAAGTCACCTCCCCCGGCGCCGACCGCCCCCTCACCGAGCACCGGCACTACGTGCGTGCCACCGGCCGTCTGATCAAGGCGCAGCTCACCGAGGGCGGCGAGCTCGTGGCGCGCATCGTCGCCGTGGACGACGAGGGGCTGGACCTGGAGGTCCCCGGGGTTAAGGGCCGCAAGCCCACCTCCCGGCGACTGGCCTTCGGCGAGATCGCCAAGGCCCGCGTGGAGATCGAGTTCAACCGCAAGGCCGCGGAGAAGACCGCAGGCGCGGCGGCAGAGGCCGCCGACGTAACCGACGAGAGCCAAGAGGAGGCGTAGCCGTGGACATCGACATGAGTGCCCTGCGGGGTCTGGTGCGAGAGAAGGAGATCTCCTTCGACCTGCTGGTCGAGGCGATCGAGTCGGCCCTCCTCATCGCCTACCACCGCACCGAGGGGAGCCGCCGCCGCGCCCGCGTGGAGCTGGACCGCGGCACCGGTCACGTGACGGTGTGGGCCAAGGAGGACCCGCAGGACCTGGAGGAGGGCGAGGAGCCCCGCGAGTTCGACGACACGCCGTCCGGCTTCGGCCGGATCGCCGCGACCACCGCCAAGCAGGTCATCCTCCAGCGTCTGCGCGACGCCGAGGACGAGATCACTTTCGGTGAGTTCGCGGGCCGCGAGGGCGATGTCGTCGCGGGCATCGTCCAGCAGGGCAAGGACCCGAAGAACGTCCTCGTGGACATCGGCAAGCTGGAGGCCATCCTGCCGGTGCAGGAGCAGGTCCCCGGCGAGGAGTACAAGCACGGCACGCGCCTGCGCACGTACGTCGTACGGGTGGCGAAGGGCGTGCGCGGTCCGTCCGTCACGCTCTCGCGCACCCACCCGAATCTGGTCAAGAAGCTCTTCGCCCTCGAGGTGCCGGAGATCGCGGACGGATCGGTGGAGATCGCCGCCATCGCGCGTGAGGCCGGCCACCGTACGAAGATCGCCGTCCGCTCCACGCGGTCAGGCCTCAACGCCAAGGGCGCCTGCATCGGCCCCATGGGCGGCCGGGTCCGCAACGTCATGGCCGAGCTGCACGGCGAGAAGATCGACATCGTCGACTGGTCGGACGATCCCGCCGAGCTGGTGGCGCACGCCCTGTCCCCCGCGCGGGTGAGCAAGGTCGAGGTCGTGGACCTCGCCGCGCGCTCCGCCCGGGTGACCGTGCCGGACTACCAGCTGTCGCTGGCCATCGGCAAGGAGGGGCAGAACGCCCGCCTGGCCGCGCGGCTCACCGGGTGGCGCATCGACATCCGCCCGGACACCGAGCAGCCCGACCGGGAATCCGGCCGAGCCTGAACACGTTCACGACACCGGGGCCCGCCTGCGCGGGCCCCGGCATCGTGGCCGAAACGCATACGTGCCCGATCACTGCCCCCCAGGGGTGGGGTGGGCGCGGGGAGGTAGACTGAAGAGTGTCTGGCCGGACGCATGCCCGCGCATGCCCTGAGCGAACCTGTGTGGGATGCCGGGAGCGAGCGGCCAAGGGCGATCTGCTGCGGATCGTGATGATCGAGGGCGCCTGCGTCCCCGACCCTCGCGGTACGCTGCCCGGCCGGGGTGCCTCCGTGCACCCCACACTGGTCTGTCTCGACCTGGCGGTCCGCCGCCGGGCGTTTCCCAGGGCCTTCAAAAGCCCGGGGCCGCTCGATACGGCGGAGCTCCGCCGGTTCATCGAACAGATCGAACAGCAGTAGTTCGGCCCCGCGTCTGCGGGGTATGGCCCCACTGTAAGAAGCACGGCACGGGTAACCGTGCGGTCAGGTACCTCGCGAGTTGGAAGTAGGTCGAGATTGCGATGAGCACTCGATGAGTACGCGATGAGTACGCCCATGAAGTAGCGACGGTCCGGTGGACACCCCGGACCTAGAAGGAGCGAAGTGGCTAAGGTCCGGGTATACGAACTCGCCAAGGAGTTCGGAGTGGAGAGCAAGGTCGTCATGGCCAAGCTCCAAGAACTTGGTGAATTCGTCCGTTCGGCGTCCTCGACGATCGAGGCGCCGGTTGTCCGCAAACTGACTGACGCACTGCAGGGACCCGGCGGCGCCGGCAAGCCCGGTGCGAAGCCTGCGGCGCCGCGCAAGTCCGCGGCCCCCAAGCCGGGTGCCCCCACTCCGGGTGCGCCCCGCCCCGCCGCCCCCAAGCCGGCGGCGGA
>NZ_JBAMDC010000557.1:0-3370 GCF_036961605.1 Streptomyces sp. KLMMK | reverse complement strand
AACACCTCGTTGATCAGCGTCTGCTGCTCGGCCTGGTGACGCTTGGCCGAGCCGACCGCCGGGGACGAGGAGTGCGGACGGGAGATCCGCCGCAGCCGCTCGCGGGCCGGGACGTCGGCGCCGACGGCCAGGTCCAGGTGGTCGATCAGGTTCAGCGCGATGAACGGCCAGGCACCCTGGTTCGCCGGCTCCTCCTGCGCCCAGATGTACTTCTCGGCGTTCGGGAACTTGGCGATCTCGGCCTGGAGCTCCTCGCCCGGCAGCGGGTAGAGGCGCTCGATGCGGACGATGGCCGTGTCCGTGGCACCGCGCTTGGCGCGCTCGGCGGCCAGGTCGTAGTAGACCTTGCCGGAGCAGAAGACGACCTTGCGGACGTCCGCCGCGGCGACGGTGTCGTCACCGATGACCGGACGGAACTGGCCGCTGGTGAACTCCTCCGCCTTCGACGCCGCGGCCTTCAGACGCAGCATCGACTTCGGGGTGAAGACGATCAGCGGCTTGTGGTGCGGGTTGTGGACCTGCCAGCGCAGCAGGTGGAAGTAGTTCGACGGCAGCGTCGGCATGGCGACCGTCATGTTGTTCTGCGCGCAGAGCTGCAGGAAGCGCTCGACGCGGGCCGAGGAGTGGTCCGGGCCCTGGCCCTCGTAGCCGTGCGGCAGCAGCAGGGTGACACCAGAGGTCTGGTTCCACTTCTGCTCGGAGGAGGAGATGAACTCGTCGACGATGCTCTGGGCGCCGTTGACGAAGTCACCGAACTGGGCCTCCCACAGCACCAGCGCGTCCGGGCGGGCCAGCGAGTAGCCGTACTCGAAGCCCATCGCCGCGTACTCGCTGAGGAGCGAGTCGTAGACGTTGAAGCGGGCCTGCTCGTCGGACAGGTAGAGCAGCGGGGTGTAGTCCTCGCCGGTCTCGCGGTCGACGAGCACCGCGTGGCGCTGGCCGAAGGTGCCGCGGCGGGAGTCCTGGCCGGCGAGCCGGACCGGGGTGCCCTCCATCAGCAGCGAGCCGAAGGCGAGGGTCTCGCCCATGCCCCAGTCGATCGTGCCGTCCTCGATGCTGGCGGCGCGGCGCTGCAGCTGCGGCACCAGGCGCGGGTGCACCGTGACGTTCTCGGGCGTGGTGACCTGCGACTCGGCGATCCGCTTGAGGACCTCCTGGGAGATCGCGGTGTTCACCGCGACCGGGAAGCCGCCCAGCGGGGCCGGGACGGCGGCCGGAGCCGTCGCCGCGTCCGCGTCGCGGACCTCGACGAAGACCTTCTCCAGCTGGCCCTGGTAGTCCTGCAGGGCCTGCTCGGCCTCTTCCAGGGTGATGTCGCCCCGGCCGATCAGCGACTCGGTGTACAGCTTGCGCACCGAGCGCTTCTTGTCGATCAGGTCGTACATCAGCGGCTGGGTGAACGAGGGGTTGTCCGACTCGTTGTGCCCGCGGCGGCGGTAGCAGATCAGGTCGATGACGACGTCCTTGTTGAACGCCTGGCGGAACTCGAAGGCCAGCCGCGCGACGCGGACCACGGCCTCCGGGTCGTCACCGTTCACGTGGAAGATCGGCGCCTCGATCATCCGGGCGACGTCGGTGCAGTACATCGACGAGCGCGAGGACTCCGGCGGCGCGGTGAAGCCGACCTGGTTGTTGATGACGATGTGCACGGTGCCGCCGGTGCGGTAGCCGCGCAGCTGCGACATGTTCAGCGTCTCCGCGACGACGCCCTGGCCCGCGAAGGCCGCGTCGCCGTGCAGCTGGACCGGCAGGACGGTGAAGTCCGTGCCCGCCTTGCCGATGATGTCCTGCTTGGCGCGGGCGATGCCCTCGACGACCGGGTCGACCGTCTCCAGGTGGGAGGGGTTGGCGGCCAGCGAGACCTTGATCTGCTCGCCGTCCAGGCCGGTGAAGGTGCCCTCGGCGCCCAGGTGGTACTTCACGTCGCCGGAGCCGTGCATCGACTTCGGGTCGAGGTTGCCCTCGAACTCGCGGAAGATCTGGGCGTAGGACTTGCCGACGATGTTCGCGAGGACGTTCAGGCGGCCGCGGTGGGCCATGCCGATGACGACCTCGTCCAGACGCGCCTCGGCGGCGGCGTCCAGCACCGAGTCCAGCAGCGGGATGACGGACTCGCCGCCCTCCAGGGAGAAGCGCTTCTGGCCGACGTACTTCGTCTGCAGGAAGGTCTCGAAGGCCTCCGCGGCGTTCAGCCGGCGCAGGATGCGCAGCTGCTCCTCGCGCTCGGGCTTGGAGTGGCCGCGCTCGACGCGGTCCTGGATCCACTTGCGCTGCTTGGGGTCCTGGATGTGCATGAACTCGATGCCGGTGGTGCGGCAGTACGAGTCGCGCAGCACGCCGAGGATGTCGCGCAGCTTCATCATGGACTTGCCGGCGAAGCCGCCGACCGCGAACTCGCGCTCCAGGTCCCACAGGGTGAGGCCGTGCTCGGTGATGTCGAGGTCGGGGTGCTTGCGCTGGCGGTACTCCAGCGGGTCGGTGTCGGCCATGACGTGGCCGCGGACCCGGTAGGAGTGGATCAGCTCGAAGACGCGGGCGGCCTTGGTGACGTCGTCGTCGTGCGAGGCGTCGATGTCCTTGAGCCAGCGGACCGGCTCGTAGGGGATGCGCAGCGCCTCGAAGATCTCGTCGTAGAAGCCGTTCTCGCCGAGCAGCAGCTGGGCCATGATCCGCAGGAACTCGCCGGAGGCGGCGCCCTGGATCACCCGGTGGTCGTACGTCGAGGTCAGGGTCATGACCTTGGAGATGCCCATGCGGTTCAGGGCGTCCTGCGAGGTGCCCTGGAACTCGGCGGGGTAGTCCATCGCGCCGACGCCGAGGATCAGACCCTGGCCGGGCATCAGGCGCGGCACGGAGTGCACGGTGCCGATGCCGCCGGGGTTGGTCAGCGAGGCGGTGACGCCGGTGAAGTCGTCCATCGTCAGCTTGCCGATGCGGGCGCGGCGGACGATGTCCTCGTAGGCCTGCCAGAACTCGAAGAAGTTCAGCGTCTCGGCCTTCTTGATGGCCGCGACCACGAGCTGGCGGTCACCGTTCGGCTTGACCAGGTCGATCGCCAGGCCGAGGTTGACGTGCTCGGGCTTGACGAGGGTCGGCTTGCCGTCCTTCTCCGTGAAGGAGTGGTTCATGGACGGCATGAGCTTCAGCGCCTGCACCATGGCGTAGCCGATGAGGTGCGTGAAGGAGACCTTGCCGCCGCGGGCGCGCTTGAGGTGATTGTTGATCACGATGCGCTGGTCGAACAGCAGCTTCACCGGGACGGCGCGGACGGACGTGGCCGTCGGCAGCTCCAGGGAGGCGTTCATGTTCTTCGCGACCGCAGCGGCGGGACCGCGCAGGGTGACCAGCTCGGGGCCGGCGGCCGGCTCGG
>NZ_JBAMDC010000556.1:0-3398 GCF_036961605.1 Streptomyces sp. KLMMK | reverse complement strand
TGCGGCTGTATCCGAGGCTGTGCCGCTTTCCGTGTGACTCTCCAGGGTGCCGGATTGGCTTTCCCGCCACTGGTGGGGGCAGGATGCGTAACCGGGCGCGAGGGTCTGGCAACGGACCCGGGTCCGGGGACTGTCCGAGGGCCCTGGCAGCATCGGCTTCGATCTCACGCCTCATTGGCAAGAAGAACACGGGAGTACAACATGAACCGCAGTGAGCTGGTGGCCGCGCTGGCCGACCGCGCCGAGGTGACCCGCAAGGACGCCGACGCCGTTCTGGCCGCGCTCGCCGAGACCGTCGGCGAGATCGTCGCCAAGGGCGACGAGAAGGTCACCATCCCCGGCTTCCTGACCTTCGAGCGCACCCACCGTGCCGCTCGGACCGCTCGCAACCCGCAGACGGGTGAGCCGATCCAGATCGCTGCCGGTTACAGCGTGAAGGTCTCCGCGGGCTCCAAGCTCAAGGAAGCCGCCAAGGGCAAGTAAGGCCTTCAGCGCTGCGCTCAGCGCTGGAAGGGCGGTCACCCCGGGCCGGGGTGACCGCCCTTCGGGCTTTTCCCGGGCTTCTACGGGCCCTGCAAGGCCCGCGGACGGCGTACGGCCACCCGGATGCACGAAAGCGCCTGTACGGGCCTTGAATGGCTCGTACAGGCGCTTACGGCCCGTCAGAACGGCTGCGCCCAGGCGACCGTGTCTAGGCGACCGGGTCGCCGCCGGGCATCTCCACGTTGGCGCCGAGGTCCTTCAGCTTCTGCATGAAGTTCTCGTAGCCGCGGTTGATCAGGTCGATGCCGTGGACCCGCGAGGTGCCCTCCGCGGCCAGGGCCGCGATCAGGTACGAGAAGCCGCCGCGCAGGTCGGGGACGACCATGTCGGAGCCCTGCAGCTTGGTGGGGCCGGAGACGACCGCCGAGTGCAGGAAGTTGCGCTGGCCGAAGCGGCAGGCGGACCCGCCCAGGCACTCGCGGTACAGCTGGATGTGAGCACCCATCTGGTTCAGCGCCGAGGTGAAGCCGAGGCGCGACTCGTACACCGTCTCGTGGACGATCGACAGGCCCGAGGCCTGCGTCAGGGCCACGACCAGCGGCTGCTGCCAGTCGGTCTGGAAGCCGGGGGCGACGTCCGTCTCCAGCGCGATGGCGTTGAGCGAGCCGCCCGGGTGCCAGAAGCGGATGCCCTCGTCGTCGATCTCGAAGGCGCCCCCGACCTTGCGGTAGGTGTTGAGGAACGCGACCATCGAGCGCTGCTGGGCGCCGCGCACGTAGATGTTGCCCCCGGTGGCCAGCGCCGCGGACGCCCAGGAGGCGGCCTCGAGGCGGTCGGAGAGCGCGCGGTGGTTGTAGCCGCCGAGCTTGTCGACACCGGTGATCCGGATGGTCCGGTCGGTGTCCATGGCGATGATCGCGCCCATCTTCTGCAGCACGCAGATGAGGTCCTCGATCTCCGGCTCCACGGCCGCGTTGGACAGCTCGGTGACGCCCTCCGCCAGGACGGCGGTCAGCAGCACCTGCTCGGTCGCGCCGACCGAGGGGTAGGGCAGGCGGATCTTGCAGCCGCGCAGCCGCTGCGGGGCCTCCAGGTACTGGCCGCCCTCGCGCTTCTCGATGGTCGCGCCGAACTGGCGGAGCACCTCGAAGTGGAAGTCGATCGGCCGGCCGCCGATGTCGCAGCCGCCCAGGCCGGGGATGAAGGCGTGGCCGAGCCGGTGCAGCAGCGGGCCGCACAGCAGGATCGGGATGCGCGAGGAGCCGGCGTGCGCGTCGATGTCCGCGACGTTGGCGCTCTCCACGTACGTGGGGTCGAGGACCAGCTCGCCGGGCTCGTCGCCGGGGCGGACGGTCACACCGTGCAGCTGCAGCAGTCCGCGCACGACGCGTACGTCGCGAATGTCGGGGACGTTGCGCAGCCGGCTGGGGCCGTGTCCGAGCAGCGCGGCGACCATGGCCTTGGGCACGAGGTTCTTCGCGCCGCGGACACGGATCTCGCCCTCGAGCGGGGTACCGCCGTGGACAAGCAGGACATCGTCAGGGCCGGTCATGGATCTCGCGTTCCTGGAGTTGGGCAGGGGGCAAGAAGAAAGGGTAATGCGACGAGGGGGCCGCCCTGTATGCCCTGGGGGGCTCCGGGCACGTCATGGCTTTGCAACAACACGCTCCGTTAATGGAATGGTCGCTACCGGTTATCGGCGGGGCGCCGGGGGCCGCCCCTTTCTTGCCGGAGTGGGCGTCCACCCCCCGCGCGGGCCCGAAATGCGGGATCATGTGCCCATGTCCGAGGTGTCCTCGCTCACAGGACGACTGCTGGTCGCGACACCGGCGCTCGCTGACCCGAATTTCGACCGCGCGGTGGTGCTGCTGCTCGACCATGACGAGGAGGGGTCCCTCGGAGTGATCCTGAACCGCCCGACCCCCGTCGGAGTGGCCGACATCCTGGAGTCCTGGGCCGCGCTGGCCGGGGAGCCGGGCGTGGTCTTCCAGGGCGGGCCCGTCTCGCTCGACTCGGCGCTGGGCGTGGCCGTGGTGCCGGGGGAGGGGGGCGACAAGACGGGCGCCTCCGCCGTCGCCGGCGACGGCCCGCTCGGCTGGCGCCGCGTCCACGGCGCGATCGGCCTCGTCGACCTGGAGGCCCCGCCGGAGCTGCTCGCGGCCGCCCTCGGCTCGCTGCGGATCTTCGCCGGCTATGCCGGCTGGGGCCCCGGCCAGCTGGAGGACGAGCTGGTGGAGGGCGCGTGGTACGTGGTGGAGTCCGAGCCGGGCGATGTGTCGTCGCCCGACCCGTCGCAGCTGTGGCGCGCGGTGCTGCGCCGCCAGCGCAACGAACTGGCGATGGTCGCCACGTACCCGGACGACCCGAGCCTGAACTGACCCGCGCGCCCGGGCGCGCCGGAGCGGCTCCGGCCGGTCCAGGGCCCGGCGGCGGGCCGGCGCGGACCCTGTCGCGGCGTGCGAGTCGTACGCCCGCGCCCGTAGCCGCCACGTCCTCGCGGGCCCGTTCCGGCGGGGGCGCGAGCGGGCGTGTGAGCGGGGGTACGGCCGGGGGTGCGACCCGGGCGGGAAACGACCGGACCGGGGATCGGTCCCCGGCGGTGTCCCCCAGTACCCTTGGAGACCATGAGCACTCTTGAGCCCGAGCGCGGGGCAGGGACCGGCACCCTCGTAGAGCCGACGCCGCAGGTGTCGCACGGCGACGGCGACCACGAGCGCTACGCCCATTACGTCCAGAAGGACAAGATCATGGAGAGCGCGCTCTCCGGTTCCCCGGTCGTCGCCCTCTGCGGCAAGGTCTGGGTCCCGGGCCGCGACCCGAAGAAGTACCCGGTCTGTCCGATGTGCAAGGAGATCTTCGACGGCATGGGTGCCGGCGGGGACAAGGACAAGGGCGGCAAGGGCGGCGACAAGAAG
>NZ_JBAMDC010000555.1:0-3402 GCF_036961605.1 Streptomyces sp. KLMMK | reverse complement strand
GCCGCCTCCGCCGCCCGCGCCAGGTCGGGCAGCCCGTCGAGGCCCGGCAGGGGCCCGTAGCCCGCGGAATCGTTCCCGCGGAGCACCTCCAGCGTCGCGCGCAGCTCTGCCCGGGCGTCCCGGCACGTGTCGGCGATCCCGTCCAGCGCCTTGGCGAGCGCCGCCCGGTCGAGCCGCTCGGGGTCGGCGACCAGGACATGGGCGGCGACCGCCGTCTGCACCCCGATCAGGGTGATGCTGTGGGCCAGCAGGTCGTGGAGGTCGCGCGCGATGTGCACGCGCTCCTCCGCAACCCTGCGCGCCGCCTCGCGCTCGCGCGTCGCCTCGGCGCGCTCCGCGCGCTCCATGATGGCCCCGACGTAATTGCGGTGCAGGCGCACCGCCTCGCCGATCAGGACGACGTCGGCGATCCAGCCGGCGCTCACCAGCGTCGGCACGATCTCGTGCCCCTTGCCGAACGCCAGCAGGACGACCGTGGCCACGCCGAAGATGCCGCCGAGGGTGAGGAAGCTGCGCTTGGGCGGGCCGACCACGGCGAGCGTGCACAGGGCCACCAGGCCCGCCGGCAGCACCGCGGTGCGGGGGTAACCCAGCGCGTAGAAAGGACCGTTCATGCAGGCGACGGCCAGCACCGTGAGCCACGGCGCCTGGCGCCGCGCCGTCAGGACGAGCGCGGCGCCGGTGAGGAGCGCCCATCCCGGGAGGTCCGGTGACCGCCGCGTGGTGACCACGAAGAGCACGCTCTGCACGGCGAGGACCGCCAGCGCGATGCCGAAGTCCTGCAGCAGGACGCTGCGTCGTACGGCCGCGTGCCGCGGCAGCAGCAGACGCGCGATCATGGGGGCAACCGGTTCCCGGGACGGCATCACGCTTCCATCGAACCCCGCGAGAGCTTCCCGGGCCACCACATCCACCTCTTCAGCAACAGGCTTGCAGAGGTGACCAGGTAGGTACGGACCAGGAAGGTATCCAGCAGCACGCCGACCGCGATGATGAAGCCCATCTCGACCAGCGCCACCAGCGGCAGCGTCGCCAGCACGGCGAAGGTGGCCGCCAGCACGATGCCCGCGGAGGTGATGACCCCGCCGGTGGTGCGCAGCGCGGTGAGCGCCGCCTCGGAGGAGTCCGCGCCCTTCAGGCGCTCCTCACGGGCGCGGTGCATCAGGAAGATGCCGTAGTCGACGCCGAGGGCGACGAGGAAGACGAACGTCAGCAGCGGCAGGCTGGGATCGAGGCCCTTGTAGCCGAGGACCGGGCCGAAGACCAGGCCGCTGAGCCCCATCGCCGCGCCCCAGGAGGCGATCACGGCGAGGACGAGCACCAGGGGCGCCACGAGGCTGCGCAGCAGGGCGATCAGCACGATCAGCACCGCGACCAGCACCAGCGGGATCACCTTGACCCGGTCGTCGGCGTTGGTGGTCGCGAGGTCCATCTGCTGGGCGGTGGGACCGCCGACGATCGCCTGTGCGCCCGGCACGTCGTGCACCGCGGCGCGCAGCGCGGTGATGGTCCTCTTCTCGCCGTCCGACTCGGGCTTGGCCACGGAGAACACCTGCAGCTCGGTGCGGTCCCCGCCGCTGCGGCCCGGCTGCACCGCGGCGACGCCCTTCGTCGCCTTGACGCGCTTCTCCACCTCGCCCGCCCGGCCGGTACGCGTCACCACGGTGATCGGCAGGCTGCTGGAGTCGGGGAAGGCCTCGGCGACCGTGCGCATCGCGGCGACCGAGTCCGGCTTCTTGAGGAAGGCGTCCTCCTGCTTCAACGTGCCCGGCAGCTTCACCGCGCCGACCGACAGGGCCACCAGCGCCGCGACGCCGCACAGCAGCACCAGCCCCGGCCGGCGGCCCGCCGAGTTGCCCATGGCCGCGAACAGCGAACGCCGGTGCACGGCCTCCGACCCGTAGGCCGGCACGATCGGCCAGAAGACGCGGCGGCCCAGCAGGACCAGCACCGCGGGCAGCAGCGTCAGCATGGCCGCCAGCGCGCAGAAGACGCCCACCGCCCCGACCGGCCCGAGGCCGCTGCTGCTGTTGAGGTCCGCCGCCATCAGGCACATCAGGCCCGCGACGACCGTTCCGGACGAGGCGAGCACCGCCGGGCCGCAGCCGCGGATCGCGGACATCATCGCGTCGTACGGCTGCTCGGTGCGGCGCAGCTCCTCGCGGTAGCGGGCCACCAGCAGCAGCGCGTAGTCCGTGCCCGCGCCGAAGATGAGCACCGTCATCACCGACGTGCTCATCGTCGTCACCGTCAGGTCGAAGGCCTTGATCAGCCCGTACACGCCCGCCATGGCCGCCGAGGCCGCCACGCCGACCACACCCAGCGGCACCAGCCACAGGAAGGGGCTGCGGTAGATCAGGATGAGCAGGACGGCGACGACGCCCGCGGTGCCGATCAGCAGGGTGCCGTCGATGGACTCGAAGACCTCGTTCTGGTCGGAGGCGAGGGCGACCTGCCCGCCGAGCTCCGCCTTCAGCCCCTCGGGCCTGTCCTTCTTGACGATGTCCCGGATGCCGTCGACCGCCTTGCCCTGCGCGGCGGCGTCCGCCAGCCCGGACACCGACAGCGCCGTCATCGACGTGGCGCCGTCCTTGGAGACCACCGTGGGCGGCTCGCCCCCGCCCCGCAGCTCGTAACGCCCCGCGATCCTCTTGATGTGCTCCTGCGCCGCCTTGCGGTCGCCGTCGGAGAGGCCGCCGTCGCGGTGGTAGACGAGGATCGCGTCCGAGGTGTTGCCGCCCGGCAGCTTCTGCAGCAGGTGCTCGACCCTGGTGGACTCGGCGCTGGCCGGCAGGTAGTCCACCGGCCGGTCCCGCGCCGCGCCGCCGAGCTTCTCGGCGAAGGGCGCCGTGACCGCGAGCACCACGATCCACAGGGCGATCACCGCCCACGGGAGGGCGCGGCGCCTCGACCTTCCTTCGCGTGCCGGTCGCAGCCGGCCTTCCTTCCGCTGCGTTTCCGCCGCCGGAGCCATGTTTCCCGCCGCCTCCTCCGAGCCGAAATCCACTGACCCCTCCAGGATTCCGGCGCGAAGGGCCCGGCACGTCGGCCCGGAGAGCGAAGCGGAAGCTAATCCGCCGGGTGTAACAAGGGGGTTGGTACTCCCGGGGGAGTAAGGCCGGGCGGACGGCGGCCGCCGCCGGACGGATACGCAGCGTGCGCCTTCGGGGTCATCCCGTACTCCCCCGGTATGAGGGCCGGATCCATCCCCTGGGGCGACGACGGACGCGGCGGGCGCGAGGCATGGTGGAGACATGAAGGGCATGACAGGCGTGACAGGCATGCAGGGCCACGGGCCCCGGCGGTGGCGGAGAGCGGTGTGAGCCCACTCCTGCTGCCGGTGCTGCTCTGCCTGGTGTCGGCCGTGGCCTACGCGGCCGCGGCCGTCGTGCAGGAGCGCGT
>NZ_JBAMDC010000554.1:0-3406 GCF_036961605.1 Streptomyces sp. KLMMK | reverse complement strand
CGGGCACGCACGGCGTCGGCCCGCAGCCGGGCAGTTCCGTCCTCCTGGAGGGGCGGGACGTGCCGTCCTCGGGGGTGCGGGTCACCGTGCGGCCCGACGGCACGGTCCTCCTCCACACCGGTGAGCAGGACGCGCACGTCGCGCTGTCCCTGCCCGTTCCGCCGCCCGACCGGCCGCGCGCCGACGCGACCCCGCTGCCGCCGGCGCCGCCGGGCGACCTCCCCGATCCGGACGCCGACACGGCCGAGCCGCTCCCGCCGGGATGGTGCGTGTGGCCGCTGGGCGGCGAGCTCGCCCTCGGGGAGTTCCTGCTGCGGGTGGCCGAGCCGACCGAGGCGGACGCCGCGCTCGCGGTGTCCGCGGACGGCGCCCACCTGGACTTCAACCGGCCGCCGCGCATCGTCCCGCCCGTGCAGCCGGAGCGCTTCGTCCTGCCGGGTCCGCCCGTCCCGCCCGCCCACCGGGCGATCCCGCTGCTGATGGTGCTGTCGCCCCTGGTCATGGGCATCGGCATGGTCGTCTTCCTCAAGTCGTACTACTACCTGGTGTTCGGGCTGTTCAGCCCGGTGCTGGCGCTGGCGAACCACTGGAGCGGCAAGCGGAGCGGCTGGCGCGACTACGTGGCCGCCGCCGCCAGTTACCGGACGCGCCGGGCCTCGCTGGAGGAGGACGTCAAGGCCAAGGTGGACCGCGAGCGCGCGCTGCGGACCGAGGCGGCCCCGGATCCCGCGACCGCGGGCCTGTGGGCCGTCGGCCCGGGCGCCCGGCTCTGGGAGCGCCAGCGTTCGCACGCCGACCATCTCCACCTGCGCGTCGGCACCGTCCGGCAGCCGTCCCTGCTCACCATCGACGACGCCGCGCGCGAGGACAACCACCGCTCCGTCCACTGGGACATCCCCGACATGCCGGTCGGGGTGGACCTGGTGGGCGACGGGGTGCTCGGCATCGCCGGTGAGCGCGAGGCCACCGCGGCCCTGGCCCGCTGGGCCGTCGCCCAGGCGGCGATCCTGCACAGCCCGCGCGATGTGCGGATCACCGTGCTGACGGACGCTGCAGGCGCGGCCGGCTGGGAGTGGGTGCGCTGGCTGCCGCATGCCCGCCCGGGTCAGGGCGGCGTGTCCGCCCCGGCCGCGGGCGGGCCGGCGGTGACCCTCGGCAACGACCCCGAGACCGTCGCCGCCCGGGTCACCGAGCTCGTCTCGGCCGTCCGCTCCCGCAGCCGCGCCCGGGAGTCCGGGCTGAGCGGGACGCTGATCGCCGAACCCGACCTGCTCGTCGTCCTCGACGGGGCGCGCCTGCTGCGCGACGTCCCCGGCATGATCCAGGTTCTCAAGGAGGGGCCCGCCGTGCGGGTCTTCCTGATCTGCGTCGACCGCGAGGAGCGGATGCTCCCGGAGGAGTGCGTGTCTGTCTGCTCCGTCGGTGCCCGCGAACTCACGCTGCGCCGCACGGGCAGGACCGATGTGACCACGGCCCGCCCGGACCTGGTCGACGCCGAGTGGTGCGAGCGGATCGCCCGGGCCCTGGCGCCCGTGCGCGACGTGACCCCCGACGGCTCGGACGGCCTCCCCGGCGAGGTCGGGCTGCTCCGGCTGCTCGGCCTCGAACCGCCCCACGGGGACGAGTTCGTGCGCAGGTGGGGGCAGCAGCCCGCGTCCACGAACATGCTGCTGGGCTCCGGCTACTCCGGGCCCGTCGCCTTCGACCTCGTCAAGGACGGCCCGCACGCCCTGATCGCGGGGACCACGGGCGCGGGCAAGTCCGAGCTGCTCCAGACGCTGGTGGCCACCCTCGCCGCGGCCAACCGGCCGGACGAGATGACCTTCGTGCTGGTCGACTACAAGGGCGGGAGCGCCTTCAAGGACTGCGTGCGGCTGCCGCACACCCTCGGCATGGTCACCGACCTGGACAGCCACCTCGTCGAGCGCGCCCTCACCTCGCTGGGCGCCGAGCTGCTCCGGCGCGAGCACGTCCTCGCGGCGGCCGGCGCCAAGGACCACGCCGAGTACCGGGCGATGCGGCGGCGGAACGCCTCCCTCGCACCGCTGCCCCGGCTGGTCCTGGTCATCGACGAGTTCGCCACGCTCGCCCGGGACGTGCAGGAGTTCATCCCGGGGCTGGTCTCCATCGCCCAGCGGGGCCGTTCCCTCGGCATCCACCTGGTGCTGGCGACGCAGCGGCCCGCCGGAGTGGTCACCGCCGACATCCGGGCCAACACCAACCTGCGGATCTCGCTGCGCGTCACCGACGCCGCGGACAGCCAGGACGTCCTGGAGGTCAACGACGCCGTCGGCATCTCCGCCGGCACGCCCGGCCGGGCGCTGGCCCGGATCGGGCACCGGTCGGTCCTGCCGTTCCAGACCGCGTACGCGGGCACGCCGCGCGAGGCCGGACCGGCGGCGGAGGCCGGTCCGGTCCCGGTGCAGGCGGAACGTCCCGTCACTGCCGCCGACATCCGGGCGACGGACGTGACGTGGGCGCAGCTCGGGCGCCCGGCGCCCGCACCGGGGCCGGAGCGCGCCGCGGAGGACGACCCGGGTCTCCTGGACGACCCCTCGGCCCCGACCGATCTGACCGCGCTCGTCGAGGCCGTCCAGGAGGCCGCCACGGCCCTCGGCATCCCGCAGCAGCCGAGCCCGTGGCTGCCGCCGCTGCCGCACCGGCTCACCCTGGACGACCTGGACGACCTGACAGACCGGTCCGGTCCCGCGAGGCTTCCCGACGGGTACCTCGCCCCGGTCCCGTGGGCGCTGGCCGACCTTCCGGGCGCCCAGTGCCAGGAGGCCCTGGAGCTGGACCTCAACACCTTCGGCCACCTCTACGTCGTCGGAACGCCCCGCTCGGGCCGGACCCAGGTGCTGCGCACCCTCGCCGGGGCGCTGGCCCGCCGGCACTCCACGGCGGACGTGCACCTGTACGGGATCGACGCGGGGGGCGGCGCGCTCGCCGCCCTGAACCCGCTGCCGCACTGCGGGGCCGTGGTGCCGCGCGCCGACCTGGAGCGCATCGGCCGCCTGCTGGCCCGGCTCATGGCCGAGACGGCCCGCCGTCAGGATCTGCTGGCCGCGCACGGCGCCTCCGGCCTCGCCGAACTGCGGTCGCTGCTGCGGCCGGAGGACCGTCCGGCGCATGTGATGGTCCTCGTCGACGGCTGGGACTCGCTGGTCGCCCTCCTCGGCGACCACGACGGCGGCCGTTACGTCCACGAGCTGACCGCCCTCATCCGCGAGGGCGCGCCCCTGGGCATCCACGTGGTCGCCACCTCGGAGCGGGCCCTGCTCACCGGCAAGGCCGCCGCGCTCAACGACGACCGGCTGCTGCTCCGGCTGACCGACCGCACCGAGTACACCCTCGCGGGCGTGGCGGCCAGGCGGATCCCCGAGCTGGTGCCGCCGGGCCGGGGCTG
>NZ_JBAMDC010000553.1:0-3415 GCF_036961605.1 Streptomyces sp. KLMMK | reverse complement strand
CGGCGGGGTCCGTTTGGCGCCCGTTTCCCGTGTGACGACCGGTATCGCGGAATCTGTCATTCCCTGGCCGGAATCCCCGATACCGACGCCTTCTTCACGTCATGTTCACATCGTGAGAGGCGTCACCACACCCCACCCCCGACCGGAAGATCTTTCGTCGGGAGCCCTTGCGGCGGCCAAGTTTCCTGACATGGCGTCAACAACGTCATTCGGCAGACAATTTCTCCCAGGATGTTGGTTGACCGTTCATTTACCCAATGTCCCAAAATCGGCCAACCATTTTTCGACCCCTCCTTGATCATGCGAGCATCCGCCCGCACGGATTGATCACGAAATACAACAAGCAACCGTCATCAAAAGGGATTTACGGCTGCATTCGTGACAACTTCCGCTACTGATCGTCCATTCCGCGCCTTGTCGGCGCGCAATCGAGGGGGGACCGACCCATGTCGTCCAACGTCAGCCGTCGCGTCATGCTCAGAGGAACCGCCGCTGCCGCCGCCGGGGTGGCGCTGCTCGCCACCGGCGCGCAGGCGGTCGGCAACACCGGTCACGCAACCACCGAGGACCACACCGGTCACGGCGGTCACGGCGGTCACGGAACCGGCCCCGCCGCGTTCGACGAGGTCTACAAGGGCCGCCGCATCGTCGGCAAGCCGGTGACGAGCGGCGAGCACGCGGCCCACGGTGGCTTCGCCGTCACGATCGACGGCAAGGAGCTGCACGTCATGCGGAACGGCGACGGCACCTGGATCAGCGTCATCAACCACTACCAGGTCTTCCCCGAGCCGCTGTCGCTCACCCGCGCCGCCGTCGACAAGCTCCGGGGCGCCTCGCTCGTCCCGATCCAGATGTAACCGGCGCGCTGCCGCACGCACCCCACGCCCCACACTTCTCACCAACGAGGACACGAACCCCATGGCAGTGCGCAAGAACCAGGCAAACCTGACCGCAACCGAGAAGCGGAACTTCGTCAACGCCCTGCTGGAGCTCAAGCGCACCGGCGTCTACGACGGATTCGTCCGCACGCACGACCAGTTCATCATGAGCGACCGCGACGACAGCGACCGCGTCGGCCACCGCTCACCGTCGTTCCTCCCCTGGCACCGCCGCTTCCTGATCCAGTTCGAGCAGGAGCTGCAGAAGATCGATGCGTCGATCATGCTGCCCTACTGGGACTGGACCGTCGACCGCACGGTCAACTCCTCGATCTTCGGCGCCGACTTCATGGGCGGCAACGGCCGCAGCCGTGATGCCCAGGTCATGACCGGCCCCTTCGCATACTCCACGGGCAAGTGGAACATCAACGTCCAGGCCGAGGACAGCCCCTTCCTGCAGCGGGAGATGGGCTCCGCGGGCACGCTGCCCACCCGTGCCCAGGTGGACGCCGTCCTCGCCATGACCGTCTACGACACGGCCCCGTGGAACAGCCTCTCCGAGGGCAGCTTCCGCAACTACCTCGAGGGCTGGCGCGGCCAGGGCCGCGTCCACAACAACGTCCACGTGTGGATGGGCGGCCACATGGCCACCGGCGTCTCCCCCAACGACCCGGTCTTCTGGCTGCACCACTGCTTCATCGACAAGCTGTGGTCCGACTGGCAGCGCATGCACCCGCAGTCCGCGTACCTGCCGGCCGCCGGCACCGCGAACGTCGTCGACCTCAACGACACCATGCGTCCGTGGAACAACGTCACCCCGGCCCAGATGCTCGACCACAGCTCGTACTACACCTACGCGTAAGGCACGCACGCGTAAGGCACGGCACGCGACAGGCGCACACGCGTCCGGCCCGGTGCGGGGAACCGCGCCGGGCCGGCGGGCGTGATGGGGAGCGAGGGCCGCCACGGGCCCCGGTGAAGATCGCGATCCGAACAAGATCGCACCGGCACCGGTGTGTTTGTCAGCCCTTGCGGCCATACTGCTGGCCGGGGCACCTGTTCCCGGCCGCGCCGGACGACGGGCCGCCCTCAGCGACCGAGGGGGAGGTCACGTGTCACAGCCGCAGCCGGCCGGCGGGCCGCGAGGAGCGCCCGGCCGCAGCACTTCCGGCCCGGCCTGGCGCGAGGCCCTCGACCGCGTGCGGGCCGCGGCGGTCACCGAGCCCGGCAGGCTGCGGGCCATCGGCGCCGTCCTGGCCGCGGTCCTCATCGCGTTCGGTGCGGTCACCGCCTGGCAGGCCGCCTCCAGATCCGCCGCGGCCGACTCCGTCGTCCGCACCAGCCAGCCGCTCAGCGCCGACGCCGCCGACATCTACCGCTCGCTCGCCGACGCCGACACCACCGCGGCGAGCGGCTTCCTCGCGGGCGGCCAGGAGCCGCGCGCGGTCCGGCAGCGCTACGAGAAGGACATCGCGCTCGCCTCCCGGCTGCTGGTGAAGGCCGCCGCGAACGCCGAGGGCTCGGCCACGGCCCGCGCCCGCATCGCCACCCTCAACGAAGGACTGCCGCGCTACACCGGCCTCGTGGAGGCCGCGCGCGCCAACAACCGCCAGGGCCTGCCGCTCGGCGGCGCCTATCTGCGCTACGCGGGCGACCGCATGCGCGGGGAGCTGCTGCCCGCCGCCCGCGGCCTGTACGAGGCCGAGACGGATCGCCTCGGCTCCGACTACGACGACGCGAAGTCCTGGCCGTGGGCCGCCCTGGCCCTCGGCGCCGTCGCGCTCGGCGCCCTCGCCTGGGCCCAGCGCCGCAACTACCTCCGGACGAACCGGGTCTTCAACCACGGCCTGCTCGCCGCCACCGCGGCCGCCGGCGTCGTCCTGCTGTGGCTGGTCGCCGGCCACGCGGTGGCCCGCTCCGGCCTGGAGACCTCCTACGCCCACGGCGCGAAGTCCCTGCAGGCCCTCAACGAGGCCCGGATCGGCTCGCTGCAGGCGCGCGGCGACGAGAACCTCGCCATGGTCGCCCGGGGCGCCGTCCTCGGGAAGAACGGCGACGACGCCTACGAGACCGGCTACCGCGACGGGATGGGCCGGCTCGTCGGCGGCAGCCAGGGCCCGGCCCGCCCGGACACCCTGCTGGAGCGCGCCCGGGCGCTCGCCGACGACGCCGAGGGGCGCGATCCGGTCGAGGCCGCCGTCAAGAACGTCCGCGAGTGGCAGCAGCGCCACGGCCAGGCGCGCGCCCTCGCCGACGACCGCGGCGACTACGACGACGCCCTGCGCAAGGTGATCGGCGACAAGGACAGCACCGGCGCGTCCTTCGACCGGGTGGACACCGAACTGCAGCGCGCGATCGCCCACGAGCAGGCCGAGTTCCGGCAGGAGGCCGACGACGGGCGCGGCGCCTTCCGGGGCCTCGCCGCCGGAGCGGCCGTGCTGACCGTGCTCGGCGCGGCCGCCGCCGTCGTCGGCGTGGGCCGCAGGCTGTCGGAGTACCGGTGAGACGGGTACGGAAGGACGAGAAGGACGAGGGGG
>NZ_JBAMDC010000552.1:0-3418 GCF_036961605.1 Streptomyces sp. KLMMK | reverse complement strand
AGAGGGAGGAGAGAATCATGGCTTCACTTCAACTCTACCCGACAGTTTCGGGCTACCGTGCCGAGGATTAGGGCAGAATGCTGTCATGGACAGCGTGAAGGAACAGAAACTGAGCAGCGAACAACTGCAGCAGCTCTACGACTGGTGCGCCTACGGAGGTACCCGGTTGCAGGAAACAGGAGCTCCACTCATGGTGCCCGTGGCGCCGGACGCAGGGCTGACATGCCCCCAGTGCCTCAAAGTACCCGAATCCATCCTCCTGGAACCAGGGACACTCAAGGGTGGAAGGGTCACCTACGAAGGATGCGAACACACATTCACCATCCCTCGAGCGGACTAACAGTATGCCAAACGAACCATGCTCCCAGTGCAACGGAACCGGTCTCATCGCACTCCCTGAGGGTGGAACTGTGACCTGCCCCGATGCCAACAACAAGACCACCCACTACTGATTCCCCGGGCATTTTCCCGGCCTTCGCGTGTCCAGTCGTCGCTGATCTCAGTTGTTGAGGGTCAATTGACAAGAACACTGCGGCGCTTTGGGTAAAAGTAAGGTAAGATCTCAAGATGCAGGGGTTATCTCGCTTCTGCAAGAAGCTCAGGAGGAACAAACCAGTGAGCCTCTTTCATCCTGGCCCTTGAAGGGTGACAGGGCTGGTCAGCGGGGTTGTTGGTGACGTGGCAGAGTCCCTCGTCGTTGGTGTGGTGGTTCCACTCAGCACATCGGCGTCCAAGGGGCCCTGTTGGTCGCTTACCCTGCCCTGCTCGATGTCCCGCACGAGCTCGTTGAGCACGTCTCGCGGCTGATCTACGCGCGTCGCCGTGAAATGAATTCACCCTGGCGGAGGCCGGGGTGATTCAAGCAGGCCCTGCTGGTGGTGGCGCATCTGCGGAAGAACGAGATGTATCGGCAGCTCGGGGCAGTTTTCGGAGTGTCGGAGTCCACAGCCTGCTGGTACGTCAACGAGACGCTCGAAACCCTCGCCTCGCGGGGCACCCCGGGCTCCGTGCAGCTCTGGTGGGCCTGGGTGAGGGCGACTTCGTCATGGTTGACGGGACGCTGATCCCGACCGACCGGATCGCCGCGGACAAACCGTACTACTCGCAAAAAGCACCGGAAGCACGGCATGAACGTGCAGGCCGTCCCCCGCCCGGACGGCACACGGCTGTGGTTCTCCCGCGCGCTGCCCGGCCGCACCCATGACCTGACCGCGGCCCGCGCGCACAGCATCGTCCAGGCCTGCCTCACCCGCCAGATCCTCATCCTCGCCGACCGCGCCTACCGGGACGCCGGCGCCACCCTCCGCACCCCCTACAAGGGCCACTGCGAACTCCCGGACCACTACCAGCAGTTTTCAACCAGGACCACGCCCGACTTCACGCCCCGGGTGAACGCGCCTCCGCCCGGCTCAAGACCTGGCACATCCTCCGCCGGCCCCGATGCTCCACCAACCGCACCAGCCGCATCGTCACCGCCGACCACACCCTCCTGACCAGCAACTATTCAAGATGAAAGAGACTCACTGAAGATGAACCGAGCGGTATACTCTTCCCTCCGATTTGTTCTCTCAAGGTTCCGGTCGCGTGAATCGCTCAATGTTCTTGGGTGTTGATGTTTCGAGTTGTTCTATGATTAGCAGGATGAGAGAGTCCATGGAACACCGCAAGTGTTGGATGGTAATCAGCCGAAGCTGCACTGAGCCGAGTACGTGAGTGAAACACTCATGGATACTGTCGGGAACGTCGTCGACATTTTCCCGCACATCAGAGATGAGCTCAGCGGTGCTGTGTAGGGCTGCGTTAAGGCCTCGCTGTTCCTTTTCAAGCTTGCGTGCTATCGATAGGGTGTACCGGTGGAGTGGGTTATTCAGGTCCAGAGGTACTTTCACGTGCCGCCAGGTGAGAGAATCATGTCGGTTGGGCATTGCTCACCACCTCGCGAGCTTGCTAGCACGGTGGCATGGTCCCTCCGCGCTGATGTTGAGTACTCCTGTCCACCCACTCCCACACTCCCAGCACCTGAGAACTCCCAGGGGTACCCCTTTAGGTCTCGGGGTTCAGGAAGCAGAGTCTATCGGTGACTACCCATCTATCACACGTCAGCAAACCAGCTAAACACTGGGTGCATCCCTTGATTGAATATCCTATTGCCTGAACATGTGCCCATACGGCTGCTGACTTTTCGGGTGTGGTGTCGTCAGGGTGAGGCCGGTTGCGGTGAGGCATCCGTCGATGAAGTCGCTGCGGTACTTTGGCCTGGCGGCTGCGCCGCAGCAGGGACCAGATACCTTCGACTGGGTTCAGGTCCGGTGCATAGGCCGGAAGTTGGACGACGGTGACCCAGTCCCGCTCGGCGCCGAAGTCGCGAAGGCTGGCCGCGTGGTGGGTGTTGAGGTGGTCCCATACAAGAACAAGCGGGCCGCCGAGCTGCTGGTGGGCGGCGCTGAGCAGGTCGCGGTAGTCGGTCCAAGCGAAACTGCGGCGCCCGGCCTTCGTCGTGCAGTCGTGCGGGTCATGAAGAAAATGCCGGTAGATCATCCGGGACCGTGCGCCGGGCTTGTAGCAACACAGGGCGGCCACCGAGACCCGGCCCCGGGAGCGTCCCCGGACCCCGACGACCGGGGTGTGACCGCGTTTGGCCCGGATGCGGGAGGTGGGCGGCGTCATCGCGAAGCCAGCCTCGTCCTCGAAGACGTTCCAGCCGTCGAGTGCCGCCGCGGTGCTTCCACCTGCGGCCACCTGCTCCAGGACCGAGAACAGGGCCTCGCTCAGCTTCGGCCGCCCCGGCGAGCCCTTGGACTGGAGGGACGGTCGGCCACCGTTCTACCAGAGATTTCACCACCCGCACCGACCGCACACTGACCCGCAGTTCCTTCGCCACCCCTGCGTTGTCTTGCCCGGCAGTGAACATGTCGGCCGCCGCCATCCGGATCCCCTCGTGAAACCGCCGCCGCTCGTCCGTCAGCCCACCACTTGGTCTGTAAAGTTTTCGGTGTAACTGGGTTGGTTTGTCAGCTCAGATTCGGTTGTTGGTGAGGCGTCCGTCGAAGGCGATGCCGAAGGCCTGGAGGGCCCGCTTCCAGCGGGTGGTCCAGAGCGTTTCCGCCCGGTACCGGTGGGGTCCAGGGGCATCACCGCAAGGTAGACGCACTTCAGGGCGGCGTTCTCGGAGGGGAAGTGGCGGCGAGCGCAAACGGCCCGGCGGGTCCTGGCGTTGACGGACTCGATCGCGTTGGTGGTGCAGACGATCCGGCGGGTCTCGGCGTCGAACTGCAGGAACGGGATGAACTCGGCCCAGGCGTTCTCCCACAGCCTGACGGGTCGCCGGGTATTTGGCGCCCCATTCCTCGCAGATCTCGAGGAACCGGCTGGTGGCGGCGTCCTCGGTCGGCGCCGTGTAGACGGGCTTCAATTTGTT
>NZ_JBAMDC010000551.1:0-3425 GCF_036961605.1 Streptomyces sp. KLMMK | reverse complement strand
GATACCAAGTGGGCGTCTCTTCCCGTTAGCCTTGGGAATGTACACACGCTTCACCGGCTTCGGACTCCGAGACTTCCCCTCGGAGAACTCCAGGGCAAGGCGCCCTCGATCCTCTGGAGTCAGTGCCCGATAGTTGTCGACGCCGGCGGTCCTCCTTCCAGGGCTCTGTTGCGTCACACGACGGACGCTCTGGAGCGTGTTGGAATGAGAACGCAGCATGAGCTTTTGGAGGTTACGGACCTTCTTATGGTCCCCCTCCTGCGCGGCCTTGAAGATTCGCTGGCGAAGTCGCCTGACGTCTCGTTCTACCTTGGCCCAGTCTGTACTGTGCCATGAGGTATCTGCGTCCTGGGTTCCGTTCCGGGAGGCTCCATCACTCAGCACTGCCTCGTTCAAGGGTCCTCCTTGCCTAACTTGCGCCCAGGTTGGGGCTGTTCCCAGCTATTCTTCAACGACCTACCTGACCCGCGTGGGCTCCCTTTCGGGCCCAGGTTTTCCTGGTATCCACCGAGTTATGGCCGGAGGCATGGAGACTGCCTGATGTCCGGCGTTTCCTCTGAGCTTTCGCTCCGGTGGCGTTGGCTTCTCGGGTCATCCTGTTCCCGCAGTGGAGTTATGCCTTCGTTGCCTCCGGCCTACCCATTGGGACCGCTACGGGGTTTCCCTGTTCCTCTCTCATGAGATACGACCGGGTTGGGAACTCTCTCTGATCCGGGACCACGGTGACCTCCTCCCGATTTCACTGACTGCGGGAGCATGTGACGCCTCTCAGCGTCGGGTCCTTTACCGCGCCGACTGCTTCCACCACGCGGTTACACCTCACGAATCGTAAGTACAAGAGTTCGCTCTCGCTTTCCCGTCCGGTCTTCCCCTTGCCTGTGGAGTTCTGGTGGTCTGCACTCTCTTGGGCGTTTCCTCCGGCTCGGCACCCCACCCTTACGAGTGACGCACCCAGAGGCGGGGATCGGCATTGATCACTCGCCGAGGTTGACGTATCTCCCTTCTGTCATCCGCTCATGCGGAGAGGCTTTGCAGGTCGCACCAGTGGTGGTGTTCCTTGCCGATGTCTAACCCGGCCCAGATCTCGGGCACGGTCACCTCCGCCTGATCGTCGTCACGTTCACCCTGCAGACGACCTCGCCGGCACCGTCCTACGAAGCGATCACGTCGCGTATCCCAATCAGCGGTCGAGTCGTCGCGGGCTCCGGGCGGCCAAGTTTCTGGAGCCATCCGACGGCGACGGGCACTGAGCCATACCCGGAGCCCCGGGCCCCACCGATCCTACAAATGACCGGCCCGAGCCCGCCCCTAAAACGTAGGACGGGCACTGAATGCGGCAGGTCGTGCCGCAGATGGATCAGCGTGGCCACCAGCCGGTCGACGAACACCAGCCGGTGGCGTGCGCCGGCACCCTCGGCGCGCTTCCGGGCTCCTCCTCGCGCGGCATGGCGTCGGCTCTCGAGTCCGGCCTGCCACGGCACGGCCAACTCCTCGACCAAACAGGCGAGATGCTCTCGAGAGATCCCAATGAACAGCCGATGCGCCAGCACCATCCGATTAACCATGATCACCACACACGGATCATGCCACCTGCCTGGCACGACGCCTCTCCCGCTATCACGCACCAACTCGTTAGGGCCCTGACGTGGGAGGAATCGACCACCGCGACCAGTCCAGCCGTGACGCGGCATTGAGCTCAGCAAGCAGGACCTCGTGAGGACGTTGACAGGAGAACGTGCCACGGCGGATGGACTGCCGGGTGATGATCCCGAACCAGATCTCGATCTGGTTCAGCCAGAAGGAGCCGATGGGGGTGAAGTGGAAGTGCACGTGAGGGTTCTTCGCCAGCCACTCCTTGACCGCTGGGGTGCTGTGCGTGGACAGTGTCCAGGACAACGTGGATCTCCTTTCCGGCGTGCGGCTTCACGGCCTTCTTCAGGAAGGCCAGGAAGTTGGCCGCGTTCCGGCTCGGCTTGCACTAGCCGAGCACGTCACCCGTGGAAGTGTTCAGAGCGGCGAACAGGTTCGTGGTGCCGTGCCGCACGCAGTCGTGGGTGCGCTGCTCCGTGGCGGAGAACCGTTTTCGCGGGCGGTGTCATCCTCGTCAACGCGATCACATGACCACGCGTCCGCGGTGGCGCCTGCGCCTTCCTGCCGCGGCGCTTCTTCTCCATCGGACCCGCAATGCCCTCCTCCATGTACCACGTCTTGGTACGGTCCCCCGTCCGCGCCGACACGTCGGCCAGCCCGGCGATGTCCTTCGGCGACGTCCCTCGCCGGCCCATAAGCACGATGCGGGCCCGCAGGGCCACATCAGCTGTCGCATGCCGACCCGTCGCCAACGTACGCAATTCCGCCGTCTGTTCACAGGAGAGATCTACCGCCCGGCTCAACGAGACGAAGCACTTCAGGCGACACCAATCCGATCTCGAAACACTAGGCGGATCAACTTGCAAGAGTCCTTATTTCCCGTGCGCATCGAAGCTCGACCAACCTCCAACATTGCAGGTTGCAATTTACCTTTTCCGTGTAAATGCCAGCAACAGATTTCACAGCAGGTTGTTTGCTTCCCAAGTTGCATGACAGGCATTCCTGTCGTCCACTGGTAGGAAACGAAGCGGAGGCCGATGTGCTGCGTTGCCCATCACAGGCCAGTGTCGGGGCCTAGTTGTGGAGTTACTGTAAGTCACCGAACCTTCGAGAATTTGGAAGCCACGCAGCAATGCCCCGTACGCTATTAGTAATAGAGTGGAAGGTGTGAAATTATGACAACCCTAGATTTCCCACCCGACCCGAAGTTTATATCGCATATCACGCTCGACCCGACGTATGTCATGTCTACAGGGCCCCACGGGCAGGCAAATCGAAAAGGTGGAGAATATAAGGAGACTCGCCCTAGGGGAATCATTAAAATAACACAGCAATTTGCCGAGGCGAAACTTCCGACAGGTAAGGCAGCTGAGCTCATTGCGTCACTCGTTAAGGAAAAGGTAACGGAGTGTCGCCCTGTATCTGATTTTAATGAGTATGCTCAGTGCATTGAGTGCCTTTACGCGAGCGGCCGTGATTGCAACAAATACGGAGATGACTGCCGTCACTATCTCAATGAATACGTCAAATGGGGATTCGTGTCCGCCTTGGCGGAAGCTGAGCCGGTAATGCTCTCCACGAACCGAATCGAGAATGGTAGTAGTCAGCAGTCGGCTATGCAGAATTACTCTGTGATGACTACCCTAAATGATTCCGTAACCGATAGTGTTTCGCAAACGCATAGCTATGACGTGAACGTCTCTATAAGTATTGGGGGCATGGCCGTCACGGGAGGAGGGGGAGGGCACGTTTCGTATACCACAGATCATTCGGAGACCGTGAGCGTGGGCCATAGCTACACAGATAGCAAGATGTGGAGCACAAGCCCCAGATAC
>NZ_JBAMDC010000550.1:0-3426 GCF_036961605.1 Streptomyces sp. KLMMK | reverse complement strand
CATGGCGAGCGTGGCGACCGCGTCGGTCAGGTGGTCGAAGGCCTCGTCCGCACGGTGGTCCGGAACGGCGGACCGGTCCCATGCCATGCGGACCAGCAGGTCGGATCCGTAGGAGACGGAGACGGCGAAGGGGGCCTGTACGGGGCGGCCGTCGATGTGCGTCTCCCGCCCCGTGGCGTCGCCGAGCCGCAGCGGTGGCCGGCGGCCGAGGTCCTCGAAGGTGAGGAGGCCGTCCAGGCGGCCGGACCACGGTGCCCCGGCCCGGCGGGCCGCGTGGACCACCTCGTCGAAGGGGGTGTCGGCGCGGTCGAGGTCGTCCCACCAGGCCGAGGCCCGCTCGGCGAGGCCGGTGCCGTCCGCCGGGTGCGCGACGGTGTTGAGGAAGCACCCGAGGACCGGCGCGGCGCCGGGGGGCCTGCCGCCCCACGGGTAGCCCAGGACCGGTACGGAGTCCGGGCCGTGGAGCGTGCGGGCCGCCCCGGCACAGGCGTCGAGGAGGACGGGGAAGGCCGTGGAACGGGCGCCGTCGCCGTGGACCGGGATCCGGCGCAGGGCGGTGCCGGTGCCGGTGCCCGGGACGGGGTGGGCCGGCCCGCGGGCGGGGGCGCTTGCGCCGCCGCCGCGGAGGTCTGCGAGGCGCTTCGCCCAGTAGGCGAGGGCCTCCGGCCGCGACGCCCTCTCCTCGGCGGCGAGTTGGCGGTGCACGGCGTCCGCGTAGGCGGCCGTGCCGCCGGCCGCCATGCCCGCGGGAACGTCCTGCGGCCCGAGCCCGTCGCGGTAGGCGTCGGAGAGGCCCGCCGTGATCAGCCCCAGGGACTGCTCGTCGCAGGCCGTGTGGTCCAGGACCACAGCGAGGACCTCCTGCGGGCCGCCGTCGTCCGCCAGGAAGAACCGCAACGGCGGGCCGTCCGCGGGCCATTCGGCCAGCGTGCGCAGCAGGGTGTCGTGAGCACTCTCCCCGGGCCGCGGCCGGACCCGGTCCACCTGCCCGACGGGGGCGCCGGGCACCTGGACCGGCACCCCCCGCCGCACCAGCGGGCGCGTGCGCAGCGCCGGGTGCAGCGCGGCCAGGTGCCCGGCGGCCGCCCGCAGCCGCCCGGTGTCGACCGCCCCCGCGGGGAAGACGAAGAACAACGGGACCAGCACGGGCCGCCCGGCGGGGTCGAGCTGCCGGGAGAGCAGGAACCGCCGCTGCGCGCCGGTCACGGGCAGCGGTGCGCCACCGGGCTCGGCGGCGTCCTCGGTGAGGCGCCGGTAGCGGGCGAGATAGGACGAGGTGATGTTGCCGGATTGCACGATGACCTCCCGTGCGCCGAGGGGCGCGACGGCTCGTGGGACGAGAGGAGCGATGGCAGATGTCGGGCGGAGAGCTGCGAGTTGCGGTCGTGGCTGGTACGGCGGCGGTACGGCGGGGCGGCGTGGTCGGCCGGGACGGCTCGCCCGGTCCGGGCCGTGTCCGGGAGTCGGTCCGGGCCGGGTGCCGGGACGGGGTGGTGAGAGGGGTGGCGCGGTCGGCCGGGATGGCGCGGTCGGCCGGGTCGGTGCGTAGGTGGGTTCGGGGGCGGTGCCGGGACGGGCCGGTGATCCCGGTGATCCGGGTGGCCCGGTCGGACGGGACGGGTCGCATGGTCGGGAGGGTCCGGGGCCGGGACCGGGGCGGCACGGCCGGTCGAAGTCGCTCGTACGACCGGGGCGGTGCCGGAAGCCGGCTCGGGCCGGATGTCGGGGCGGGCCGTGATCGGGGCGGCCCGGCCGGTCGGAAAGGATGGTCGGGGCGGAGCCGTGACCGGGTGGCCCGGTCCGCCGGAGGGGTACCGCCGGTCGGCGGGGCGTGTTCGGGTCGTCCGGGGCCGGAGCCGGGTGGCTCCGCCGGCCGGGGGCCGGCGCGGCTCGCAAGGGCGGGGGCCCGGACCCGGGTCCTGAGCCCCTCCGCCCGCCGGCGGAACGGGATGCCTGCCGTGTCAGCCCGTGACCGCCGGCGCCGCCGGCAGGTCGCGCAGGCGGCGCAGGGGCGACGCCAGGAGCGGCACGGGCACCAGCAGGAGCCCGACGGCGCACACCCACACCGCGGCGCGCGGTCCGGCCGCCTCGGCGACGGCGCCGCCGACGAGTGCGCCGAGGGGCATGGTGCCCCACACCATGAAGCGCAGCGTGGCGTTCATCCGGCCGAGCAGCTCGTCGGGGCACAGCAGTTGCCGGAAGCTGACCTGGGCGACGTTGTAGACGACGGCGCCGAAGAAGACGGCCGCGGAGGCGACGGCGAACCACGCGGCGGAGGCGCCCCGGCCGGCCAGCGGCCACAGCAGGGCGAACGGGCCGGTGACGACGGTCGACAGCCAGATGACTCTCGCCTGGCCGACCGCGCGGGCGAGCACTCCGGCGCACAGGGCTCCGGCGAGGCCGCCGACGGCCGAGGCGGACATCATCAGGCCCAGGACGCCGGGCGGCAGGTCCAGCACCCGCACCAGGAACACCGTCTGGACCGCCATGAGCATCGCGGTGAAGAAGTTCGCGAGCGCCGTCGCGCAGGCGATCATGCGCAGGACCGGGTGCCGGAAGACGAAGGCGAGGCCTTCCGCGATCTGGGCGCGCAACGGGACGCCCGGCGCGGGTGCGGGCTGCGGTTCGGGGGCCCGGATGCCGCGCAGGAAGACGGCGGACAGCGCGTAGCCGATCGCGTCGGCCAGCAGGGCGAAAGGGGCGCCGAGGAACTGCACCAGGGCGCCGCCCAGCCCGGGGCCGGTGACCTGGGCGGACGAACGCGCCGTTTCCAGGGCGCCGTTGCCCGCGACCAGCTGTTCACGCGGCAGGAGGGACGGAAGGTAGCTCTGGTGCGCGATGTCGAAGAAGACGGTGGCCACGCCGGTGACGAGGGCGACCACGTAGAGGTGCGCCATGGTCAGGGCCCCGGCCCAGGCGGCGAGCGGCAGGCTCGCCATCGCCGCCGCGCGGACGACGTCGGCGCGGACGAGGACCGGCAGCCGGCGCATCCGGTCCACCCACGCTCCGGCCGGCAGGCCGACCAGCAGGAACGCCGCGGTCTCGGCGGCGGTCAGCAGGCCGGCCTCCATGGGGGAGGCGTCGAGCACGACCACGGCGACCAGGGGCAGGGCCACCACGGTCACCTGAGCGCCGATCTGGCTCACCGCGGCACCGGCCAGCAGCAAACGGAAATCCCTATTCCGTAAGAGGCCGCCGCTGTGAGGCTTCATTGACAACATTTGGCAGACATTTGGGCATGACCATGCGCTCAGTCAAAAATGACGGATATTTTCGGTCATTAACGTTCTCAATATGGACAACTCCTATCGACCGCCCAGTGAACCGAAGGTGCTCGGCATCTGAACGGCACCCGGCGTGACCTGCGGTGGTCCCCCACGGGTGGGAGCAGGGGGCTACCGCGCGGGTCCCGCCAGGGGAATGTCC
>NZ_JBAMDC010000055.1:0-27102 GCF_036961605.1 Streptomyces sp. KLMMK | reverse complement strand
AGTGCGCTCGGGCGGCCGAGGGTGAACGGTCCGATGAACCGTTCCCAGTCGATGTCGGCGACCACGGCCGCGGTGTCGTCGCAGTCGAGGGCGCGCTGGACCGCGGTCACGGCGAGCGCGGCGGGCAGGGTGACGACGCCGCGGCGGCGCAGGTGCTCCTCGTCGGCGTCGGTGACCATGCCGCCGTCGGCCCAGGGGCCCCAGGCGATCGCGGTGGCGGTCAGGCCGGCGGCCCTGCGCCGGGCGGCGAGGCCGTCGAGGAAGGCGTTGGCGGCCGCGTAGGCGGTCTGCAGACCACTTCCCCACACGCCGGCGATCGAGGAGAAGAGGACGAAGGCGTCCAGTTCCTGGTCGCCCAGCAGCTCGTCCAGGTGAGCGGCGCCGCCGGCCTTCGCCGCCGTCGTGCGGGCGAAGTCGGCCGGAGTCAGCTCGTCGAAGGGGGCGAACTGCTCCACGCCCGCGGCGTGGAACACGGAGGTGAAGGTGTGCTCGGCGAGCAGCGCCGCCACCGCGTCGCGGTCGGCGACGTCGCACGCGGCAAGGGTGACGCGCGCTCCCATCTCCTCCAGCTCGGCCTTGAGGCCGGCCGCGCCGGGCGCGTCGGCGCCGCGACGGCCGGCGAGCACGAGGTGTTCGGCACCGGCACCGGCGAGCCAGCGGGCGACGTGCCCGCCCAGCGCACCCGTACCACCCGTGATCAGCACCGTGCCGCGCGCCGACCACGGCCGGCCGGTGCCGCTGCGGGCGTGGGTGAGCCGGGCGGTGAACACGCCGGACGCACGGACGGCGACCTGGTCCTCCCCAGTGCCGGCGCCCTGGTTCAGCACGGCGGCGATACGGCCGGCGGCGCGCTCGTCGACCGCCGTCGGCAGGTCGATCAGCCCGCCCCAGCGCCGCGTGTGTTCCAGGGCGAGGGCGCGGCCGAAGCCCCACACCTGGTGCTGCACCGCGCTCAGCGGCGCGTCGTCCGAGCGGCCGGTGGCCGCCGCGCCCCGGGTGAGGCACCACAGCGGCGCGTCGATGCCCGCGTCACCGAGCGCCTGAGCCAGTGCCACGGTCTGCGCGAGGCCCTGGGAGACCGCGGCGTGCCCGGGCGAGGCGGTCTCGTCGATCGCGAGCAGTGACAGGACGCCCTGAAGGGCTCCGGCCTGCAGTGACCGGGCTTCGGCCGCGGCGCGGGTCAGCTCGCCGGCCAGGGTCTCGCGGTCGGCGTCCGCGCCGGCCGTCAGCGGGATCAGGTGCGCGCCGCGTCCGGCGAGGGCCGCGCGGACCGTCTCGGCCCACTGGTCGCCCTCGGGCGCGGCGAACAGCCAGGTGCTGCCGGACAGGTCCGTGGCGGGCAGGCCGTCCAGCGGCTGCCAGGTCAGCTGGTAGCGCCAGCCGTCCACGACGGACTGCTCGCGCCGCTGCCGCCGCCAGGCGGACAGCTTCGGGACGACGACGTCCAGCTCTTCGGCGCTCAGGCCCAGCGTGGCGGCGAGCGACTGGGCGTCCTCCCGCTCGACGCTCGCCCAGAACTCGGCATCGACCGCGTCCACGACGGCCGCCTCGGCCTCGGGGGCCTCCAGCCAGTAGCGCTGCTGCTGGAAGGCGTACGTGGGCAGGTCGGCCTTCCGCGCGCCGGGGAAGAGCGCCTGCCAGTCCGGGGACACGCCGTGGACGTGCA
Source organism: Streptomyces sp. KLMMK (assembly GCF_036961605.1). Classification (NCBI taxonomy): domain Bacteria; kingdom Bacillati; phylum Actinomycetota; class Actinomycetes; order Kitasatosporales; family Streptomycetaceae; genus Streptomyces; species Streptomyces sp. KLMMK. The sequence continues at coordinate 25,436 of NZ_JBAMDC010000055.1, read as the reverse complement.
GTTCGGCGAGCGCGGCGGTGACGGCCTGCTGCTCGGGGCGGTCGGCGCGCAGGACGGGCACGGTGACGGCCTCGTCCAGGCAGCCCTGCGCCATTCCGCTGAGGACGCCGCCGGGACCGATCTCCACGAAGGTGGTCACGCCCAGGTCGTGCAAGGTGCGGATGCCATCGGCGAAGCGGACCGCCTCGCGGACGTGACGGACCCAGTACTCGGGGGTGTACGGCTCGGCGAGACGACCGGTCAGGTTGGACACCACCGGAATCCGCGGCTCACTGAAAGTCAGACCGCGGACGACCGCGGCGAAGTCCTCCAGCATCGGGTCCATGAGAGGCGAGTGGAAGGCATGGCTGACCTTCAGCCGGGAGGTCTTACGGCCTTGCTGCTTGAAGAGCTCGGCGATCGCGGTGACCGCGTCCTCGACACCGGAGACCACGACGGACTGAGGCCCGTTGATCGCCGCGATGCCCACCTGTTCGGTCAGGTGCGGGAGTACTTCCTCCTCGGTCGCCTGGACCGCCACCATCGCGCCACCGGAAGGCAGCGCCTGCATCAGCGCAGCACGCGCCGACACCAGCTTCGCCGCATCGGCGAGCGACAGCACACCCGCCACATGAGCCGCAGCGATCTCACCGACCGAGTGACCGGCCACGTAATCCGGCCGGATCCCCCACGATTCGAGGAGCCGGAACAGCGCCACCTCGACAGCAAAGAGGGCAGGCTGGGTGCACCCGGTCTGATGAAGCGTTTCCGCATCCACATCCACCGGCGCATCCAGCAGCGCACACACCTCGTCATAGGCGGCAGCGAACACCGGGTACGCCGCGTACAGCTCACGCCCCATCCCCAGCCGCTGCGACCCCTGACCCGAGAACAGGAACCCGGCCTTGCCCCCGAGGCCGCCCGTGCTCCGGATCACGGCCGCGGACGGGCTGTCCGACGCCAGTGCCCGTACGCCTTCGGTGAGTTCCTCCAGGCTCTCGCCGACGACGGCCGCCCGCCGGTCCCAGGCGGCGCGGGTCGTGGCGAGGGAGAAGCCGATGTCGGCGGGCGACCGGCCGGGGCCGCTCTCCAGGAAGGAGAGCAGGCGCTCGGCCTGGGCCCGCAGCGCCGCGTCGCTCCTGGCCGAGAGCACCCACGGCAGCGCGCCGGCGGCGGGCGCCTGGGCGGTCTCGCCGGCGGGCTCCTCCTCCGGGGCGGGGGCCTGCTCGATGATCGTGTGGGCGTTGGTGCCGCTGACGCCGAACGAGGAGACCGCGGCACGGCGGGGGTGGTCCGACTCGGGCCACTGGACGGCCTCGGTCAGCAGCCGGACGCCGCCGGCCGACCAGTCGACCTGGGGGGTCGGCTCGTCGACGTGGAGCGTCTGCGGCAGCACCCCGTTGCGGATGGCCATCACCATCTTGATCACGCCGGCGACGCCGGAAGCCGCTTGCGTGTGACCGAGGTTGGACTTGACGGATCCCAGCCACAGCGGCCGGTCGCCCGGGTGCTCCTGGCCGTACGTGGCGAGCAGCGCCTCGGCTTCGATCGGGTCGCCGAGGGTGGTGGCCGTGCCGTGCGCCTCGACCGCGTCGACCTGGGAGGCGGTCAACCGCGCGTTCTCCAGCGCCTGCTGGATGACGCGCACCTGCGACGGGCCGTTGGGGGCGGTGAGGCCGTTGGACGCGCCGTCCTGGTTGACGGCGCTGCCGCGGATGACGGCGAGCACGTCGTGGCCGAGCCGGCGGGCGTCGGACAGCCGCTCCAGCAGGAGCACGCCGACGCCTTCGGACATGCCCGTGCCGTCGGCGTTCGACGAGAATGCGCGGCAGCGGCCGTCGGGCGACAGGCCGCGCTGCGCGCTGAAGGCGATGAACGTGTTCGGCGTGGCCATCACGGTCGCACCGCCGGCCAGGGCGAGCGAGCACTCGCCGCGGCGCAGGGCCTGGGCGGCCAGGTGGAGCGCCACCAGCGAGGAGGAGCAGGCCGTGTCGACGGTGACGGCCGGGCCTTCGAGGCCGAGGGCGTACGAGATGCGGCCGGAGACCACGGCCGCGGTGTTCGCGGTGACGAGGTGGGCCTCGATGTCGCTGTCGCCCGGCCGCTGGAGGTAGGCGTGGTCCTGGCCGTTGGTGCCGACGAACACTCCGGCCCGGGTGCCCCGTGCGGTGGCGGGGTCGATGCCCGCGCGTTCGAAGGCCTCCCACGAGGTCTGCAGCAGCAGCCGCTGCTGCGGGTCCATGACCAGGGCCTCGCGGGGGGAGATCCCGAAGAAGGCGGGGTCGAAGTCGGCGGCATCGTGGAGGAAGCCGCCCTCGCGCACGTACGTCCGTCCCGTGCGCCCGGGCTCGGGGTCGTGGATCGTGTCGAGGTCCCAGCCGCGGTCGGCGGGGAACCCGGTCACGGCGTCGGCGCCCGAGGAGACCAGGTGCCACAGGTCCTCGGGGGAGGCGACCCCGCCCGGGTAGCGGCAGGCCATCCCGACGATGGCGATGGGCTCGGTGTCCTTCGCCTCCAGCTCACCCAGCTGCCTGCGGGTGTGGCGCAGGTCCACCATCACGCGCTTGAGGTAATCCCTGAGCTTGTCGTCGTTCGACATGTTTTACGTCCTCGGTAGCAGTGCGTGAGAAGAGTTAGAGAGACCCGAGCTCTTGGTCGATGAGGTCGAACATCTCGTCGTCGGTGGCGGCGTCGATCCGGTCGAGGTCGAGGTCGAAGTCGCGGTCGGTGCCGGGGCCGGCATCAGCGGCGGCGGCGTTCGCCGTGGCGTCCTGGTGGCTGTCGGTCCACTTCCAGAGCAGCGCCTTGAGCCGGGCGGTGACCTTGTCCCGTACCGCGTCCTCGGGGGCGAGCGCGGCCAGCTGGGCCTCCAGCCGGTCGATCTCCTCGAGCACCGGCAGCGTCCCGGCGGCGAGGTCGAGGACCAGGTCCTTGTGCAGGAGCCGGGCGATCGCGACCGGGTTGGGGTGGTCGAAGACGAGGGTGGGCTTGAGCCGGAGCCCGGTCGCGGCCTTGAGCCGGTTGCGGAGCTCCACGGCGGTCAGGGAGTCGAAGCCGATGTCGCGGAAGGCCGTGCCGGGTTCGATCCGGGCCGCGTCGGCATGCCCCAGGGCGGCGGCGGCCTGGTTGCGCACCAGGTCGAGCAGCACCTTCTCCTGGTCGGCCTCGGGCATTCCGGCCAGGCGGCGTGCCAGGGCGGGGGTCCGGCCGGCGGTCGCGTCCTCCTCGGCCGCGCCGCCGGTGTCGCCCACGAGGCCGCGGAAGACCGCGGGCAGCATGCCGGCGCGGGCCATGGCGCGCAGGCCCGGGAGGTCCAGCCGGACCGGCACGATCACCGGCCGGTCGGCGGTGAGGGTGGCATCGAAGAGTGCCAGGCCTTCCGCGGAGGTGAACGGCACGACCCCGGATCGGCCCATCCGGTTGCGGTCGGCGTCGGTGATCCGGTCGCCCATGCCGCCGTTGTCCGTCCACAGGCCCCACGCCAGCGAGGTGCCGGGCAGGCCCGCGGCCCGGCGCTGCCGCGCCAGCCCGTCCAGGAAGGAGTTGGCCGCCGCGTAGCTCGCCGCGCCGGCGCTGCCCAGGACTCCGGCCAGGGAGGAGAAGAGCACGAACGCGGAGAGGTCCAGGTCCTTGGTCAGCTCGTGCAGGTGCAGCGCGCCGTCGGCCTTCGGGCGCAGCACGGTGTCCAGGCGCTCCGGGGTCAGCGCGGTGATCACACCGTCGTCCAGGGCGGCGGCCGCGTGCACCACGGCCACGAGCGGGTGTGCGGCCGGGACCGAGGCCAGCAGCTCGGCGAGGGCGTCCCGGTCCGCGATGTCGCAGGCGGCCACGTCGACGTGCGCGCCCAGCTCGGAGAGGGCGGCGACGAGTTCGCCGACGCCTTCTGCCGCGGGGCCGCGGCGGCTGACCAGGAGCAGCCTGCGTGCGCCGCGTTCGGCGACGAGGTGGCGTGCGAGCGACAGCCCGAGGCCACCGGTCGCGCCGGTGAGCAGCACGGTCCCTTCGGGGTCCCACGCGTGACCGGCGGGCTCCTCGGCCGGGGCGGTCCGGGCGAGGCGCGGTACGAACAGCTTGCCGCCGCGCACTGCGGCCTGCGGTTCGTCCAGGGCGGCGAGCGCCGCGGCGAGTGCGGGGTCCGGGCCGCCGGCCGTCACCGCATGGTCCGCGTCGTCCGCGTCGAGGAGCAGGAGCCGGTCCGGGTTCTCGGCCTGCGCCGACCTCACCAGGCCGGCCACCGCGGCGTGCGCGGGGTCCGGTGCCGCTCCCTCCAGGTCGACGGCGCCACGCGTCATCACCACGAGCCGCGCATCGGAGAACCGCTCGTCGGCCACCCACTCCTGGACGGCGGACAGCACACCGGCCAGCAACTCGCGCGTCGCCGAGGCGGCTTCGCCCTCGCTCGGGGGGCAGGGCAGGAGTACGTGGGCGGGCGGAACCGCGCCGTCGTCGACCGCCTTGCGGAGGGCGTCGAGGCCGGCGCAGGGACCGTCGCCGCCGAGGACCACCCACGCGGCCTCGGCAGCGGGAGCAGCCGCATCGGGAGCGGTGTGCTCGACCCAGTCGACCTCGAACATCCAGTCCTGGTGCGCGACGCGCGAGGCCAGCACCTGCTGCGGGGACATCGTCCGCGTCCGCACGGACGCCACCGAGGCGACGGGAGCACCGTCGGCGTCGGCCAGTTCGATCGCCACCGCGTCGCCGGCACCGGTGCCGGCGGGCCGGATCCGTACGCGCACGGCACCGGCTCCCGGGGCGTGCACGGCCGCGCCGCTCCAGGCGTAGGGCATGAGCACCTCGCCGGGGTCTCCGGCACGGGCCGGCGCCAGGATGGCCAGGGCGGCGTCCAGCAGTACGGGGTGCAGGCCGTAGCGGTCCGCCCGGTCCCGCTCCGCGAGGGGCAGCGCGATCTCGGCGTACAGCTCGTCCCCGGCGCGCCAGGCGGCGCGCAGGCAGGGGTGCTCCTCGACGTCCACCGGCTCGGCGCCCGCCGGCGGCCAGATCACCATGTCGAACTCCGCTGCGGGGGCGCTCCGGGTGAGTTCTCCGGCAACGTGGCGGACCCACGGTTCGCCGGCGCCGCCGGCGGCGGACCGGCTGTAGACCCGCACCGACCGTCGCCCGGTGTCCTCGCCCGCGCCGATCTGCACCTGGACGCGGACGGCGCCCTGCTCCGCCGGGAACAGCGGGGCGTCCACGTCCAGCTGCTCCAGATGCGGGAACCCGGCCTGCCGTCCTGCGCACAGTGCGAGCTCTACGAACGCGGCGACCGGCAGCACCGGCACGCCGGCCACCGTGCGTTCCACGATCCAGGGTGTGTCGGCCGGGGACAGCCGGCCGGTGAAGAGCACGTCCTGTCCCCCGGCGGCCTCCACCACCGCGCCGAGCAGAGGGTGGCCGGAGGAGTCCAGCCCCGCCGAGGAGACGTCGAGCGCGGCCGTTCCTTCGAGCCAGAAGCGCTCACGCTGGAAGGCGTAGGTGGGCAGGGCGACGCGCTGGGCGCCGGGGAAGAGCGCCTGCCAGTCCGGGGAGACGCCGTGCGTGTGCAGCTGTCCGAGGGCGAGGGTGATCGCCTGCGGCTCGGGGCGGTCCGTGCGGAGTACGGGGACGGTGACGATGTCGTCGCCTTCGCCGTCGAGGCAGCCCTGGGCAAGGGCGCTCAGGACGCCGCCGGGGCCGATCTCCACGAACGTCGTCACGCCCAGGTCGCTGAGCGTCTGCACGCCGTCGGCGAAGCGGACCGCTTCGCGGACGTGGCGGACCCAGTACTCGGGGGTGTACGGCTCGGCCAGGCCGCCCGTGAGGTTGGAGACCACCGGGATCCGCGGCTCGCCGAAGCTGAGACCCCGGACGACCGCGGCGAAGTCCTCCAGCATCGGGTCCATCAGCGGCGAGTGGAAGGCATGACTCACCTTCAGCCGAGAGGTCTTGCGGCCCTGCTGCGCGAAGACGTCGGCGATCTTCAGAGCGGCGTCCTCGGCGCCCGAGATCACCACGGACTGCGGGCCGTTGACCGCCGCGATACCGACCTCGTCGGTCAGATGCGGCAGCACCTCAGCCTCGGTCGCCTGAACGGCAACCATCGCACCGCCCGCGGGCAGCGCCTGCATCAGCGCGGCGCGCGCCGACACCAGCTTCGCCGCATCGGCGAGCGACAGCACACCGGCCACATGAGCCGCAGCGATCTCACCCACGGAGTGACCGGCCACGTAATCCGGCCGGATCCCCCAGGACTCCAGCAGCCGGAACAGCGCCACCTCGACCGCGAACAACGCAGGCTGCGTCGAACCTGTCTGGTGCAGCTCCTCCGACTCGACGTCCACCGGCGCATCCAGCAGCGCACACACCTCGTCGTAGGCGGCAGCGAACACCGGATACGCCGCGTACAACTCACGCCCCATCCCCAGCCGCTGCGACCCCTGACCCGAGAACAGGAACCCGGCCTTGCCCCGGCCGGCGTCGGCGCGCCCGGTCGCCAGATGTGCGGCGGGCTCGCCGGCTGCGAGTGCGGTCAGCCCTTCGCGCAGCTCGTCCGCGTCGGCGCCGACCACCGCGGCGCGGTGCTCCAGCGCCGATCGGGTGGCCGCGAGCGAGAACCCGACGTCGGCCGGCGACGCGGCCGCGAGGTCCGGGGACGACAGCAGCCGTTGCGCCTGTTCCCGCAGTGCTTCCCCGGTCTTTCCGGAGAGCACCCACGGCACCACCGGGGTCCGCGGCCGCAGCGACTCCTCGGCCGCGGTCTCTCCCCCGGCGTCCTCGCCGGCCGCTTCCTCCTCCGCCGGTTCCGTCGCCTGCTCGAGGACGATGTGCGCGTTGGTGCCGCTGATCCCGAACGAGGAGATCCCGGCGCGGCGCGGGTGGTCCGTCTCCGGCCACGCGGCCGCCTCGGTGAGCAGCTCGACCGAGCCGGCCGACCAGTCGACCTGCGGGGTCGGCCGGTCCACGTGCAGCGTCTGCGGCAGCACACCGTGCTGCATCGCGAGCACCATCTTGATCACGCCGGCGACACCCGCCGCGGCCTGCGTGTGGCCGATGTTCGACTTCAGCGAGCCGAGCAGGAGCGGCCGTTCGCGGCTCTGTCCGTAGGTTTCCAGCAGGGCCTGGGCCTCGATCGGGTCACCGAGGTTCGTGCCCGTGCCGTGGGCTTCGACGGCGTCGACCTCCTCGGCGGACAGCCCGCCGCTCGCCAGCGCTTCGAGTATCACGCGCTGCTGGGAAGGGCCGTTGGGGGCGGTCAGGCCGTTGGACGCGCCGTCCTGGTTGACCGCGCTGCCCCGGACGACCGCGAGCACCTGGTGGCCGAGCCGGCGGGCGTCCCGCAGTCGCTCCACGAGGAGCAGTCCGGCGCCTTCGGACCACGACGCGCCGTCCGCGGCGGCCGCGAAGGACTTGCAGCGGCCGTCGGGGGCGAGGCCGCGCTGGCGGCTGAACTCGACGAACGCACTCGGGCCCGCCATGACCGTGACGCCGCCGGCGAGTGCCATGGAGCACTCGCCGTTGCGCAGTGCCTGCACGGCGAGGTGCAGGGCGACCAGCGAGGACGAGCAGGCGGTGTCGACGGTGACCGCGGGGCCCTCGAAGCCGAAGGTGTAGGCGATGCGCCCGGAGGCGACGCTGCCGGAGTTGCCGGTGCTCATCAGCCCTTCGACGCCGTCGGGGAGGACGCCGGGCGTGAAGCCGTAGTCGTGGTACATCAGGCCGGCGAAGACGCCGGTGCGGCTGCCCTTGAGGGAGGCGGGGTCGATGCCCGCGTGTTCGAAGGCCTCCCACGCGGTCTCCAGCAGCAGCCGCTGCTGCGGGTCCATCGCCAGCGCCTCGCGCGGCGAGATCCCGAAGAAGTCCGCGTCGAAGTCCGCCGCGTCGTGGAGGAATCCGCCCTGCCGGGTGTAGACCTTGCCCGGCTGCTCGGGGTCGGGATCGTAGAGCGCGTCGACGTCCCAGCCCCGGTCCTCGGGGAAGTGCGAGATCGCGTCGCCGCCCTCGGCCAGCAGCCGCCACAGCGCCTCGGGCGAGTCGACGCCGCCGGGGAACCGGCAGCTCATGCCCACGACGGCGATCGGCTCCTGGTCGCGGGACTCCAGCTCGCGCACGCGCCGCCGGGCCTGGCGCAGGTCGGTGGTGGCCCGCTTGAGGTAGTCCCGGAGCTTGTCTTCGTTCATCATCGGTGTTGCCCGCCCCTTTTGGCCTGCGCAGTTCGAGAGGTGCCGAGTTTCAGGAGATGCCGAGTTCGTCGTCGAGGAGGTCGTACAGCTCCTCGTCGCTCGCCGAGCTGAGGTCGTCTTCGTCCTCGGCTCCGCCGGCGCCTCCCGGATCGGCCGGCTCGTTCCCGTTCCAGCGGGCGAGCAGTGCCTGGAGACGCATGTTGATCTTGGTTCGGGTGACGTTGTCGACGCCGTCCGCTCCGGCGCCGTCGAGGGCGGCGGCGAGGCGGTCGATCTCGTCGAGCACCGACGCCGTCCCGCCCGTGGCGCCGGGCAGGTCCTTCAGGACCCGCTGGGCGAGCACCGCCGGCGTCGGGTGGTCGAAGACCAGCGTCGCGGGCAGGCGCAGCCCGGTGGCCTTGTTCATCCGGTTGCGGAGCTCCACGGCGGTCAGCGAGTCGAAGCCCAGGTCGCCGAAGGCCTGGTCGGGCTGGACGGCCTTGGCCGAGCCGTGCCCGAGGACGGCGGCGACCTCGGACCTGACCAGGTCCAGCACCAGCTCTTCGCGCTCGCTCTCGGGCAGGTCCGCGACGCGCTGCGCCAGCGGTACGGCGGCTGCCCGGTCCGTACGCCGCGGCCGGCCGCCGACCAGCGTCCTGAGCAGCGGTGGCACCGGGGCGGCCGCGTTCCGCAGGGCGGCGAGGTCCAGCCGTGCCGCCACCACCTGGGGCTCGTCCAGCGCGAGCGCGGCGTCGAGGAGTCCCAGGCCGTCCTCGTCGGACAGCGGCAGCACGCCGCCGCGGGCGAGCCGGGTCCGGTCGGCGCCGCCGAGGTCCTCGGTCATGGTGCCGGTCCGCTGCCACAGGCCCCACGGCAGCGACACCGCGGGAAGGCCCTGCGCCCGGCGGCGCCTTGCGAAGGCGTCCAGGAAGGCGTTGGCGGCGGCGTAGTTCGCCTGGCCGGGGGTGCCGAGGGTGCCCGCGAGTGAGGAGAAGACGACGAACGCCGACACCTCGCCCGCCAGTTCGTGCAGATTCAGGACCGCGTCGACCTTGGGGCGCAGCACCGTGTCCAGGCGCTCCGCGGTGAGCGAGCCGATCACGCCGTCGTCGAGGACACCGGCCGTGTGCACCACAGCCGTCACCGGCACCGGCGTCCCTGCCAGCACCCCGGCGAGGGCGTCCCGGTCGGCCACGTCGCAGGCGGCCCAGTGCACCTCGGCGCCCGAGGCGGTGAGGTCCGCCCGGAGCTCCGCCGCGCCCTCGGCGTCCGCGCCGCGCCGGCTCATCAGCAGCAGGCTGCGCACGCCGTGGGCGGCGACCAGGTGCCGGGCGACGAGTCCGCCCAGGGCGCCGGACGCGCCGGTCAGGAGCACCGTCCCGGTTCCGAAGTCCGGGTTCCCGGACTGCGGGGCGTCGGCGCCGGCCCGGGCGAGCCGGGGCAGCAGGAGCACGTCGCCGCGCAGCGCCGCCTGCGGCTCCTCGGAGGCGACGAGCCGGGGAACGGCCGTCGCCACGGCCTGCTGCCAGTCGCCGTCCTTGCCGGTGTCGAGGAGGACGATGCGGTCCGGGTTCTCGGACTGCGCCGATCGCACCAGGCCCCACACGGCCGCCTGCACCGGATCGTTCTGAGCCGGGTCGTCCTGGGCCGGGTCGTCCTGATCTCCGCCGGCGGCGACCGCGCCCCGGGTCACGAGTACGAGGCGGGCGGTCCGGTCCTCGGCCAGCCACCACTGCACCAGCCCGAGCACCTCGGTCAGGACTTCCCGGACCCGCTCGTCGTCGGTGCCCGAACCGGCCGGGCAGGGGACGACGACGGCATCCGCATGCACATCCGCATCCACATCCGCATCCGCCCCGGCCCCGGTCTCCGTCTCCATGGCGGAGCGGAGGGAGGCGATGTCCTCGTAGGCGCGTACGGCCGGGCCGTTCGCCTCGGACGGTGCGGCGAGGGGTGCCCACTCCACGGTGAACAGGGAGTCCCGGGAGCTCGTGCGGAGCTGGTCGGCCGACACCGGGCGCAGCGTCAGCGATTCCACCGAGACGACGGGCCGGCCCGTGCCGTCGGCGGCCTCCAGCCGTATCGCGTCCCCGCCCGCCTGCGAGAGCCGTACCCGCAGGCCGGCCGCTCCGGTTCCGTGCACGGTGACGCGGGACCACGCGAAGGGCAGCAGGGGCCCGTCGGCAGCCGGTACGAGCCCGCCCGCGCCCAGTGCGTGCAGGGCGGAGTCGAGCAGGGCCGGGTGCACGCCGAACGCGTCCGCCCCGGCGTGCGCTTCGGCGGGGACGGCCAGTTCGGCGTAGACGGCGTCGTTGCCGCGCCAGGCGGCGCGCAGCCCCTGGAAGAGCGGGCCGTAGCTCAGGCCGAGGTCCGCGAGGCGGTCGTAGAAGCCGTCGAGGTCCACGGGCTGCGCGTCGGCCGGGGGCCAGCTGCTCAGGTCGGTCGCGGAGGGGGCTCCGCCGGTGGCGAGGGCGCCGGTGGCGTTGCGGATCCAGGGGCCTTCCCCGGCGCGCGAGTGCACGCTCAGCGGGCGGCGGCCGGAGTCGTCCTGCGCGCCCACGAGGACCTGGATCGCGACGCCGCCGTGCTCGGGCAGCACCAGCGGTGCCTGAAGGGTCAGCTCCTCGACCTGGTCGCAGCCGGTTTCGGCCGCGGCGTGGGCGGCCAGTTCCACGAAGGCCGTGCCCGGCAGGATCACGGTGCCCAGCACCGCGTGGTCGGCGAGCCAGGGCTGGGCCTGCAGCGACAGCAGCCCGGTCAGCAGGTGGCCGCCGGCGTCGGGGAGTTCCACGGCCGCGCCCAGGAACGGGTGGTGGGCGGAGTCCAGCCCGGCCGCCCGTACGTCGCCGGCCGGCGCGCCCGCTTCCAGCCAGTACCGCTCGTGCTGGAACGCGTACGTCGGCAGGTCGACGCGGCGGGCACCCGGCAGGACGGCGTCCCAGTCGACGGCGACGCCGTGCACGTGGGCCTGTGCCAGGGACAGCAGCAGCCGGTGCCGTCCGCCGTCGCCGCGGCGCAGCGTCGGTACGACCACGGCTTCGGCCTCGGCGGCCTCGATGGCGTCCTGGATGCCCGCCAGCTGCACGGGGTGCGGGCTGACCTCGACGAACACGTCGTGCCCGGCGGCCAGGACGGCGCGGATCGCGTCGTGGAACCGCACCGTCTGCCGCATGTTGCGGTACCAGTAGCCGGAGCCGAGCTCGTCCGCGTCCAGCTTCCCGCCGGTCACCGTGGAGTAGAAGGGCACGGTGCCGGGGAGGGTGCTGATGCCGGCGAATCCTTCAGCGGCCTGCTCCTCGACCCGTTCGATCTGCGGCGAGTGCGCGGCGTAGTCGACGGCGACCTTGCGGGCCTGGATCCCCTCCTTCGCGCAGTGCGCGAGGAGTTCGTCCAGGGCGTCGGTGTCTCCGGAGACCACGACGGTTCCGGGCCCGTTCACGGCTCCGATGCCGAGGCGGCCGGCCCACCGGCCGATCAGCTCCTGTGCCTCCTCGTCGGGGAGGGTCACCGAGGCCATGCCGCCGCGGCCCTGCAGCTCGCGCACCGCGAGGCTGCGCTGCGCCACGATGCGCGCGCCGTCCTCCAGCGAGACCGCTCCGGCGATCACGGCCGCGGACACCTCGCCCTGGGAGTGTCCGACGACCGCGTCGGGGGTCACCCCGAAGGAGCGCCACACCTCGGCCAGCGCGACCGTCATCGCCCACAGGACGGGCTGCAGCACGTCGACCCGGTCCTGCTCGGCGTCGGACGTGCCGCGCAGCACCGCGGTCAGGGACCAGTCCACGTGCGGCGCGAGGGCGCGCTCGCAGGCGTCGATCCGCTCGCGGAAGACCGGGGAGGTCTCCAGCAGTTCGGCGGCCATGCCCACCCACTGCGACCCCTGTCCGGGGAAGACGAAGACGGTCTTGCCGCCGGCGCGTGCGGTGCCGGTCACCACACCGGGTGGCGTGGAGCCGTCCGCGACAGCGGCCAGACCCTGCCGGAGCTCCTCGGGAGTGTCCGCGACCACCACGGCACGGTGTTCGAAGGCCTGCCTGGTCGTGGCCAGCGAGTACGCCGCGTCGGCTGCCGGGACCGGGGTGTCACCGTCGGCGTCACCGCCGGTGTCCTCCAGGAAGGACGCGAGGCGGGTGGCCTGCGCCCGCAGGGCCGCTTCGGTCCTGCCGGACAGCACCCACGGCACGGCCGTGCCGGAGTCGGGCGCGGACGGCAGCTCGGCGGTTGCAGGGGCCTGCTCGATGATGGTGTGGGCGTTGGTGCCGCTGACACCGAAGGACGACACGGCCGCGCGGCGCGGGCGGTCCGACTCCGGCCACTCGACGGCCTCGGTCAGCAGGCGGACGTCACCGGCCGTCCAGTCCACGTGCGGGGTCGGCTCGTCGACGTGCAGGGTCTGCGGCAGGACGCCGTGGCGCATCGCCATGACCATCTTGATGACGCCGGCCACGCCGGCCGCGGCCTGGGTGTGGCCGATGTTGGACTTCAGCGAGCCCAGCCACAGCGGCCGGTCCTCCGGCCGCTCCTGGCCGTACGTGGCGAGCAGCGCCTGCGCCTCGATCGGGTCGCCCAGCTTGGTGCCCGTGCCGTGCGCCTCGACCGCGTCGACGTCGGCGGGTGCGAGTCCTGCGGAGGCCAGGGCCTGCCGGATGACGCGCTGCTGCGAGGGACCGTTGGGGGCGGTCAGGCCGTTGGACGCGCCGTCCTGGTTGACGGCGGAGCCCCGCACGACCGCCAGCACCTGGTGGCCGTTGCGCTCGGCGTCGCTGAGCCGCTCGACCAGCAGCATGCCGACGCCTTCGCCCCAGCCGGTGCCGTCGGCGCCGGCCGCGAAGGCCTTGCAGCGGCCGTCCGGCGACAGGCCCCGCTGGCGGCTGAACTCCACGAAGACCGTCGGGCTGGCCATGACGGTCACGCCGCCGGCCAGGGCCATCGTGCACTCGCCGCTGCGCAGCGACTGAACGGCCAGGTGCAGGGCGACCAGCGACGACGAGCACGCCGTGTCGACCGTGACCGCCGGGCCTTCCAGGCCGAAGGTGTAGGACACGCGCCCGGAGGCGACGCTGCCGGAGCCTCCGGTGGTGAGCAGGCCCTCGACGCCCTCGGGCAGTTCGCGCGGGCCCTGGCCGTAGTCGTGGTACATCAGGCCGGTGAAGACCCCGGTCCTGCTGCCCCGCATCGCCGCCGGGTCGATCCCGGCGCGTTCGAAGGCCTCCCAGGACGCTTCCAGCAGCAGCCGCTGCTGCGGGTCCATCGCCAGGGCCTCGCGAGGGCTGATGCCGAAGAAGCCGGCGTCGAACTCGGCCGCCTCGTGCAGGAAGCCGCCGTCGCGCGCGTAGGTCTTGCCGAGCCGCTCCGGGTCGGGGTCGTACAGCGCGTCGACGTCCCAGCCGCGGTTGTCCGGGAACCGGGAGATGCCGTCCCGGCCCGAGGCCACCAGCCGCCACAGGTCCTCCGGCGAGCGCACCCCGCCCGGGAGCCGGCAGCTCATGCCGACGATGGCGATCGGTTCGTCGGCTGCGGCGGCGGACTGCCTCGCCGTGGCGGTGGCGGTGGCCGTGGCCGCCGGGGCTTCGCCGACCAGTTCGGTGCCGATGTGGCGGGCCAGTGCGGCGGGCGTGGGGTGGTCGAAGACGAGGGTGGCGGGCAGGCGCAGGCCGGTGGCGGTGGACAGCCGGTTGCGCAGTTCGACGGCCGTCAGCGAGTCGAAGCCCAGGTCCTGGAAGGCGTGCGCGGGCTGGACGGCCCGGGGCGAGGAGTGCCCGAGCACGGCGGCGACCTCGGACCGGACCAGTTCCAGGACGGCCTCGTCGCGCTCGTCGCCGGTCAGCCCGGCGAGACGGTCGGCCGGTGATCCGGTGGTGGCGCGCCGGGCGGTGCCGCGCGTGGTGACGCGGACGAGTCCGCGCAGCAGCGCCGGTACGGATCCGGCCGCCTGGTTCCGCAGGGCGGCGGTGTCGAGGCGGACCGGTACGAGCACGGGCTCGTCCGAGGTGAGCGCCGCGTCGAACAGGCGCAGGCCGTCCTCGGTGGAGAGCGGCAGTACGCCCGAGCGTGCCATCCGCGTCCTGCCCGCCTCGTCGAGGCCGTCGGCCATGGCGCCTTCCTGCTCCCACAGGCCCCAGGCCAGCGAGATCGTGGGCCTGCCCTGGGCTCGGCGGTGCCGGGCGAAGGCGTCGAGGAAGGCGTTGGCCGCGGCGTAGTTGCCCTGGCCCGGGTTGCCGAAGACGCCCGCGGCGGAGGAGAACAGGACGAACGTCGTGCCCTCGCCGGCGAGCTCGTGCAGGTTGAGCACGGCGTCGGCCTTGGGCTTCAGGACGGCGTCCATGCGCTCCGGGGTCAGGGCGGCGAGCACGCCGTCGTCGAGCACGCCGGCGGTGTGCACGACGGAGTCGACCGGGGTCCCGTCCAGCAGCCGGGCGAGGGCGTCGCGGTCGGCGATGTCGCAGGCGGCCCACGTCGCCTCGGCGCCGAGAGCGGTGAGCTCGGCTTCCAGGGCGGCGGCGCCCGGGGCGTCCGCACCGCGGCGGCTGACCAGCAGCAGCCTGCGCACGCCGTGTCCGGTCACGAGGTGCCGGGCGAGGGTTCCGCCGAGCGCGCCGGAGGCGCCGGTGAGCAGCACGGTGCCGAGGCCGCCCTGGGCGGTGTCGTGGGCAAGGGCGGAGGTGTCGTCCTCGGCGAGGCCGGAGGCAGCGCCCTCGGGGGCCGATGACACGGAGTTCTCCCCCGTCGGAGGGGCGACGCCCTCAGCGGCCGGAGGCACGGGGTGCTCCGTGACCGGAGAGACAGCGCCTCCCGCGGTCGGCGATGCATGGCTCTCCCCCGCCGGAGGGGCGACGCGGGCCAAGCGCGGTGCGCTCGTCCCGCCGTCGCGGACGACGACGTGCGGTTCGCCGGAGTGCAGAACACCGGGCACGAGCCCGGAAACGTCCGCCGGGCGGTCGGTTTCGAGGAGCACGATGCGGCTGGGGTTCTCCGCCTGGGCCGAGCGCACCAGTCCGCCCGCGGCGGCGTGGGCGAGGTCGTCGCAGCGCGCCACGAGCACGAGGCGCGACGTCCGGTCCTCGGCGAACCACCGCTGCAGCAACTGCAGCACCTCGGCGGTGACCGCGCGGACCCGCTCGGCCTCGGGGGACCCTTCCGGGCCGCCGGGGCACGGAACCACGACCGCGTCCGGCTGCGCCGGCGCGTCGACGCCGTCCAGTGCGGCGGCGGTGTCCGGGGCGTAGGTGACGGTCGTCCCGTCCGCGGCATCGGACGGCAGGGTCAGCGGTGCCCACTCGACCGCGAACATCGCGTCGCCGTCCCCGGAGCGCTCGCGGAGCTGTTCGGCCGACACCGCGCGCAGCGTCAGCGCATCCACGGACGCCACGGGCTCGCCGGCGGCGTCGGCCACGAGCAGGGACACCGTGTCCGGACCGGCCGGCGACAGCCGCACCCGTACGGTGGACGCGCCCGTGGCGCGCACGGACACCCCGGACCAGGCGAACGGCAGGAGCGGTCCGTCCCCTTCGCCCACCAGGGAACCGCCCGCGCCGATCGCGTGCAGCGCCGCGTCCAGGAGTGCGGGGTGCAGGAGGAAGGAACCGGTGTCCGTGCCGTCGGGAAGGGCGACCTCGGCGAAGATCTCGTCGCTCGCGCGCCAGGCGCTCCGCAGGCCGCGGAACGCCGGGCCGTAGGCCAGGCCGAGGCCGGCCAGCCGGTCGTAGAAGCCGTCGAGACCGACCGGTTCGGAGCCCGCCGGCGGCCACGCCGTGAGCGCCCGGCCGGCTGCCGGGGCGGTCGCCTCTTCGGTGACGAAGCCGGTCGCGTGGCGTACCCACGGCAGGTCGGTGTCGTCCTCGGGGCGCGAGTGCACGGTCAGCGGCCTGCGGCCGGAGTCGTCGGCCGCGCCGACCCAGACCTGGACAGCGACGCCGCCCCGCTCGGGCAGCACCAGCGGCGCTTCGAGGGTGAGCTCCTCCAGCAGTTCGCAGCCCGCTTCGTCGGCGGCGCGCACGGCCAGTTCGACGAACGCGGTGCCCGGCAGCAGCACGCTTCCGAGCACGGTGTGGTCGCTCAGCCACGGGTGCGTGCGCAGGGACAGCCGGCCGGTCAGCAGCCGCTCGTCGCCACCGGCCAGGGCGACGGCGGCGCCCAGCAGGGGGTGGTCGGCGGAGCCCAGGCCGGCGGCGCGCACGTCGCCGGGCGCGGCCGGGGAGGCGTCGAGCCAGTAGCGCTCGTACTGGAAGGCGTAGGTGGGCAGTTCCACGCGCCGGGCACCGGGGAAGAAGGCGTGCCAGTCCGGCGAGACGCCGTGCGCGTGCAGTTCGGAGACCGCGGCGACGAGTGCGGCCCGCTCAGGGCGCTCAGCGCGGAGGACGGGCACGGTGACGATCTCGTCGTCCAGGCAGCCCTGGGTGAGGGCGCTCAGGACGCCGCCGGGGCCGATCTCCACGAAGGTGGTGACGCCCAGGTCGTGCAGGGTGCGGACGCCATCGGCGAAGCGGACCGCCTCGCGGACGTGAC
This sequence comes from Streptomyces sp. KLMMK, assembly GCF_036961605.1. NCBI lineage: Bacteria > Bacillati > Actinomycetota > Actinomycetes > Kitasatosporales > Streptomycetaceae > Streptomyces > Streptomyces sp. KLMMK. The sequence continues at coordinate 8,814 of NZ_JBAMDC010000055.1, read as the reverse complement.
GGACCCAGTACTCCGGGGTGTACGGCTCGGCCAGGCGGCCGGTCAGGTTGGACACCACCGGGAGCTGCGGCTGCTCGAAGGTCAGCCCGCGCACGACCTGCGCGAACTCCTCCAGCATGGGGTCCATGAGAGGCGAGTGGAAGGCATGACTCACCTTCAGCCGCGACGTCTTACGACCCTGACCGGCAAAGATCTCACCGATCGCGGTGACCTCGTCCTCGGCACCGGAGACCACGACGGACTGAGGCCCGTTGATCGCCGCAATGCCGACCCCGTCGGTGAGGTGCGGCAAGACCTCGTCCTCGGTCGCCTGGACCGCCACCATGGCACCGCCCGCGGGCAGCGCCTGCATCAGCGCAGCACGCGCCGACACCAACTTCGCCGCATCGGCGAGCGACAGCACACCCGCCACATGAGCCGCAGCGATCTCACCAACCGAATGACCGGCCACGTAATCCGGCCGGATCCCCCACGATTCGAGGAGCCGGAACAGCGCCACCTCGACAGCGAAGAGGGCGGGCTGGGCAGCGCCCGTGCGGTGCAGTTCCTCCGAGTCGACGTCGATCGTGGCGTCGAGGTGCGCGCAGACCTCGTCGTACGCGGCGGCGAACGCCGGGTAGGACGCGTACAGTTCGCGCCCCATGCCCGGGCGCTGCGAGCCCTGGCCGGAGAAGAGGAATCCGACGCGCCCGCCGGTTCCCGACCGGCCGCGCGCCACGCTCGGGGCCGGGGAGCCGGAGGCCACGGCCCGCAGCCCCTCGGCGAGCTCCGCCGGCGATTCGCCCTGCACCACCGCGCGGTGCTCCAGGGCCGTGCGCGTCGTAGCGAGCGAGAACGCCACGTCCAGCAGTGACGTATCGGGGTCAGCGTCGGTGACGGTGTCGGTGTCCGTGCGGGACAGCAGGCGTTCGGCCTGGGCGCGCAGGGCCTCCTCGCTCTTGCCGGAGATCACCCACGGCACCGGCCCGCCCTCGGCCGGGGGTACGGCCTCGGCGGCGACGCTGTCAGTGTTCTCGGTGTTCTCGGCGCCGTCCTCCGGGGTTTCGGTCTCCTCGGTGAACGCTGTGGCCGACGGGGCTTCCTCGATGATCGTGTGCGCGTTGGTGCCGCTGATCCCGAAGGAGGAGATCCCGGCCCGCCGCGGCTGGTCCGACACCGGCCACGGCGTGGTCTCGGTCAGCAGCCGTACGGCGCCCGCCGACCAGTCGACGTGCGGGGACGGCGCGTCGACGTGCAGCGTGCGCGGGAGTTCGCCATGGCGCATGGCCATGACCATCTTGATGATGCCGGCCACGCCGGCCGCGGCCTGGGTGTGGCCGATGTTGGACTTGATCGAGCCCAGCCACAGCGGCTTGTCGTCGGTACGGCCCTGCCCGTACGTCGCGAGCAGCGCCTGGGCCTCGATCGGGTCGCCGAGCCGCGTCCCCGTGCCGTGCGCCTCCACCGCGTCGACCTGGGCGGTGGTCAGCTGCGCGGCGGCCAGGGCCTGGCGGATCACCCGCTGCTGCGAGGGGCCGTTGGGGGCGGTCAGGCCGTTGGACGCGCCGTCCTGGTTGACGGCGGAGCCCCGCACGACGGCGAGCACCTCGTGCCCGTTGCGGCGGGCGTCGGAGAGGCGCTCCACCAGCAGCAGGCCGGCGCCCTCGCCCCAGCCGGTGCCGTCGGCGCCGGCGGCGAAGGCCTTGCAGCGGCCGTCCGGTGCCAGTCCGCGCTGGCGGCTGAAACCGACGAAGGTGGCGGGGCCGACCATCGCGGTGACACCGCCCGCCACGGCCAGCGAGCACTCGCCGTTGCGCAGCGACTGGACGGCCAGGTGGAGGGCGACCAGCGAGGACGAGCAGGCCGTGTCGACCGTGACGGCCGGGCCTTCGAGGCCGAAGGTGTAGGCCACCCGGCCGGAGGCGACGCTGCCCGAGGTGCCCGTGCCCAGATAGCCCTCAAGGTCTTCCGGGGAGTTCTGCAGGGCGGCGAGGAACTCGTGGTTCATCACTCCGGCGAACACGCCGGTCCGGCTTCCGGCCAGCGAGGCGGCGTCGATGCCGGCCCGCTCGAAGAGCTCCCAGGACGTCTCCAGCAGCAGCCGCTGCTGGGGGTCCATGGCGAGCGCCTCACGGGGCGAGATCCCGAAGAGGCCGGCGTCGAACTGCGCCAGGTCCCGCAGGAACGCGCCCTCGCGGGCGTAGCTGGTCCCGCGGTTCTCCGGGTCCGGGTCGTAGAGCGCGTCCAGGTCCCAGCCGCGGTCGGCGGGGAACTCCGAGACGGTGTCCCGTCCGCCGGCGACCAATTCCCAAAGGTCCTCGGGCGAGTTGACGCCTCCCGGGTACCGGCAGCTCATCCCGATGATGGCCACCGGCTCCCCGGCGGCGTCCTCGTAGTCACGAAGGCGCCGCCGGGTCTCCTGGAGATCTGCGGTGACTCGCTTCAGGAAATAGCGGAGCTTGTCCTCGTTCGCCACCGAAATCGTCCCTCACCCTTGCGAAGACTTACCGGAATTCGGCAAGGGGTCACTGGGGACGCACCGGAACCGGAACGGTCAGGAGATCCCGAATTCCTTGCCGAGCAGATCGAATACTTCGTCGTCCGTGGCCGATTCCAGATCGCTGCCTGTTCCAGGGGCTTCCGGTACCGACGGCTTGCCGGATTCACCGGCAATCGCCAATACAGCCTGGAGCTTTGACAGGATCCGGTCGCGAGCTTCACTCTCTGACAACTTCGTGACCAATTCTTGTTCGACCCTGTCCAGGTCAGCAAGTAGGGAATCCACTAGGGCTGGTTCGGCCGCCCCGGCCGTCTCCGTGAGCACATGACGGGCGAGGAGAGCGGGTGTCGGGTAGTCGAAGACCAGCGTCGCGGGGAGCTTCAGCCCCGTGGCCTTGTTCAGCCGGTTGCGCAGTTCCACGGCCGTGAGGGAGTCGAATCCCAGGTCCTGGAAGGCATGTTCCGGACGGACCGTCTGAGCCGACGCGTGACCCAGGACCGCGGCCACCTCGGCCCGGACCAGGTCCTGCACGGCCTTGTCCCTCTCGGCCTCCGGCAGCCCCTCCAGGCGGTCGGACAGCGAGGACACGGACGGCGTGGCAGCGGCCTGCGCGGCCCCCCTCCGGGACACGGCCGGCACGAGAGCGCGCAACACCGTCGGCGCTTCACCGGCCCGCAGCGCACTGGTGTCGATGCGCACCGGGGCGAGCACCGCCGCGTCCGAAGCCAGTGCCGCGTCGAACAGCCGCAGCCCCTCCTCCGGCGGCAGCGGCAGTACGCCGCTGCGCGCCATCCGCGCCCGGTCGGCCTCGGCGAGGCCGTCCGTCATCGCACCGGACTGCTCCCACACGCCCCAGGCCAGCGAAATCGCGGGCAGTCCCCGGGTGCGGCGGTACGCCGAGAAGGCGTCGAGGAAGGAATTCGCCGCCGCGTAGCTCGCCTGACCGGCGCTGCCGACCATTCCGGCGACGGACGAGAACACCACGAAGGCGGCCAGGTCCATTTCCCGGGTGCAGTCGTGCAGATTCAGCACGGCGTCCACCTTGGGCCGGAACACCTCCCGCAACCTCTCCGGCGTGACCGAGGCGACGACTCCGTCGCCGAGAACACCCGCGGTGTGCACGACCGCCGACAGCGGATTGCCACCGAGCCCGTCGAGCATTCCGGAAACGGCTTCCCGGTCGGCCACGTCGCAGGCCGCCCAGGTGACTTCGGCGCCCCAGGCGGCCAGCTCGGCCTCCAGCTCGGCCGCACCGGGCGCCTCCGCACCCCGGCGGCTCGCCAGCAGGAGCCGGCGCACCTTGTGCTCCGACACCAGGTGCCGGGCGACCAGCGCGCCCAGCGACCCGGAAGCACCGGTCACGAGGACGGTGCCGTCGGCGAGGTCCGGTACGTCTCCGGCGTCGGCATCCCCCGCGGCCCTTGTCAGGCGCGGTACGAACACGTCCTGGCCCCGCACCGCGAACTGCGGCTCACCGGAAGCGATCGCGGCGGGCAGCGCACGGACCGCTTCCTCTGTGTCCTCGGCCTCCACCAGCACGATCCGGTCCGGGTTCTCCGACTGCGCGGACCGCACGAGACCCCACACCGCAGCGTGAGCCAGATCCCCGGAACGGGTCACCAGCGCCAGCCGCGCCGGACGCTCCTCCGCCAGCCACCACTGCACCAGCTCCAGAACCTCGCTCACGACGGCGTGCACCCGCTCGGCGGTGTACGCACCGGACCCGGACCCGGACCCGAATCCGGATCCTGTCGGGCACGGCACGACCGCGACATCGGGAAGGGCCGGTTCGGCGGACAGAGCTGCCAGGTCGGCGTAAACCCGTACGTCACTCGGTACGCCGGGCCCTGCGGCAGTCCCGGTGAGGGTCACCGGCTGCCACGCGAGGCCGAACAGCGAGTCGTCGGCACGCCCGCCGGCACCACCCGCCTTGAGCAGCTGCTCCCGCGACACCGGGCGCAGCGACAGCGAGCCGACCGTGGCCACCACGCCGCCGGCGGCATCGGCCACGGTCAGCGACACCGCGTCGGTGCCCGTCCGCGAGACCTTGACCTGCAGCGCCGTCGCCCCCGCAGCCCGGACCCCCACCTCGGACCAAGCGAAGGGCAGCAGCGGCCCGTCGCCGACCGGGACGAGCCCGCCCGCGCCGATCGCGTGGAGCGCCGCGTCCAGCAGCGCCGGATGCAGGGCGAACGCGCCCGCTTCCGTGCCCTCGGGCAGGGCGACCTCGGCGAGGACGTCGTCCCCGCTGCGCCACACCGACCGCAGACCCCGGAATACCGGGCCGTAGCCCAGGCCGAGTTCGGCCAGGCCCTCGTAGAACCCCGTCAGATCGACGGCCTCAGCGCCCGCCGGCGGCCACGCACCGACGTCCGCACCGTGCGACGGCTCGGACGGCACACCCGTGAGGAAGCCGACCGCGTGCCGCACCCACGGCGCCCCGTCCGGAGCGTCCTCCAGCCGCGAGTGCACGCTCAGCGCGCGCCGTCCCGGCTCCTCCTCGGCACCGACCCACACCTGCACGGCCACACCGCCGCGCTCCGGGACGATCAGCGGCGCCTCCAGCGTCAGGTCCTCGATCTGCGCACAGCCGGCCTCGTCGCCCGCACGCACCGCCAGCTCCACGAGCGCGGTGCCCGGCAGCAGGACGGTGCCCATGACCGTGTGGTCGGCGAGCCAGGGGTGGGTCTTGAGCGAGAGCCGCCCGGTGACCAAGTACCCGCCGGCGCCCGGCAGCGCGACCGCCGCACCCGCCAACGGGTGCTCGGCCGCACCCAGCCCGAGCCCGGTGGCAGCAGCGCTGCCCGTGAACTCCTCGGGCACCTCCAGCCAGAACCGCTCGTACTGGAAGGCGTACGTGGGCAGCTCGACGCGGCGGGCACCCGGGAAGAGCGCCTGCCAGTCCGGGGAGACGCCGTGCACGTGCAGTTCGGCGAGCGCGGTGACGACGGCCTGCGGCTCGGGACGATCGGCCCGTACGACCGGGACGGTGATCACGTCGCCGTCCAGGCAGCCCTGGGTGAGGGCGCTGAGGACGCCGCCGGGGCCGATCTCCACGAACGTCGTCACGCCCAGGTCGTGCAGGGTCTGCACACCATCGGCGAAACGGACCGCTTCGCGGACGTGGCGGACCCAGTACTCCGGGGTGTACGGCTCCGCGAGACGACCGGTCAGGTTGGAGACCACCGGGATGCGCGGCTCGCTGAAGCCGAGCCCCCGGACGACCTCGGCGAAGTCCTCCAGCATCGGGTCCATCAGCGGCGAGTGGAAGGCATGACTCACCTTCAGCCGAGAGGTCTTACGGCCCTGCTGCTTGAAGACCTCGGCGATCGCGGTGACCGCGCCTTCGACACCGGAGACCACGACGGACTCCGGGCCGTTGATCGCCGCGATACCGACCTCGTCGGTCAGATGCGGCAGCACCTCAACCTCGGTCGCCTGGACAGCCACCATCGCACCGCCCGCGGGCAGCGCCTGCATCAGCGCAGCACGCGCCGACACCAGCTTCGCCGCATCGGCGAGCGACAAGACGCCCGCCACATGAGCGGCCGCAATTTCGCCCACGGAGTGACCGGCCACGTAATCCGGCCGGATCCCCCACGATTCGAGGAGCCGGAACAGCGCCACCTCGACAGCGAACAACGCAGGCTGCGTCGAACCCGTCTGATGAAGCGATTCCGCATCCACATCCACCGGCGCATCCAGCAGCGCACACACCTCGTCGTAGGCGGCAGCGAACCCCGGGTACGCCGCGTACAACTCACGCCCCATCCCCAGCCGCTGCGAACCCTGACCCGAGAACAAGAACCCGACCTTGCCCCCGGCGCCCGTCCCGCCCTCGACGACCCGGGCGGACGGGGCCCCTGCGGCCAGCGCACAGAGTCCTTCCAGGAGTTCGTCCCGGCTCTCCCCCACGACGGCGGCTCGGTGCTCCATGGCCGACCGCGTGGTGGCGAGCGAGAAGCCGATGTCGGCCGACTGCAGATCCGTGGCCGCGTCGGAGAGGGACAGCAGGCGTTCCGCCTGCGCCCGCAGCGCCGCCTCGGTCCTGCCCGACAGCACCCATGGCACCACCACGCCCGAGACCGGAGTCGAGGACGAGGCCAGGGACGGGGACGGCTCGGCCATGACAGGCGCCTGCTCGACGATCACGTGGGCGTTGGTGCCGCTGATGCCGAAGGACGAGATCGCGGCGCGGCGCGGGCGGTCCGACTCCGGCCACTCGACGGCCTCGGTCAGCAGGCGCACCGCGCCCGCCGACCAGTCGACGTGCGGCGTCGGCTCGTCCGCGTGCAGCGTCCGCGGCAGCACACCGTGCTGCATCGCCATCACCATCTTGATCACGCCACCGACACCCGCAGCCGCCTGCGCGTGACCGATGTTGGACTTCAGCGACCCCAGCCACAGCGGCCGGTCACCGTCCCGCTCCTGGCCGTACGTGGCGAGCAGCGCCTGCGCCTCGATCGGGTCGCCGAGCCGCGTGCCCGTACCGTGCGCTTCGACCGCGTCGACCTGGCCCGAGGACACACCGGCGTTCGCGAGCGCCTGCCGGATCACCCTCTGCTGTGCCGGACCGTTCGGGGCGGTCAGACCGTTGGACGCACCATCCTGGTTCACCGCAGTACCGCGAACGACGGCCAGCACCTGGTGCCCGTTGCGCCGGGCGTCCGACAGCCGCTCCACGAGCAGCATGCCCGCGCCCTCCGCCCAGCCCGTACCGTCCGCGCCCGCGGCGAACGCCTTGCACCGGCCGTCGGCCGACAGGCCGCGCTGACGGCTGAACTCCACGAATGTCGAGGGAGTCGCCATGACCGTGACGCCGCCGACGAGAGCCATCGAGCACTCACCGGTGCGCAGGGCCTGGGTCGCCAGGTGCAGTGCCACGAGCGAGGACGAGCAGGCTGTGTCGACCGTGACCGCCGGTCCTTCGAGACCGAAGGTGTACGAGACACGGCCCGACGCGATGCTGCCCGCGCTGCCGCTGCCCAGATAGGCGTCCATGCCCTCCGGGGCCGTCTTCACCCGCCCGCCGTAGTCGTGGTACATCACGCCGGCGAAGACACCGGTCCTGCTGCCCCGCACCGAGGCCGGGTCGATGCCGGCCCGCTCGAACGCCTCCCACGATGTCTCCAGCAGCAGCCGCTGCTGCGGGTCCATCGCCAGCGCCTCACGCGGCGAGATCCCGAAGAAGGCGGGGTCGAACTCGGCTGCCTCGTGGAGGAAGCCGCCGTGGCGCACGGAGGACTTGCCGGAGCGGTCGGGGTCGGGGTCGTAGAGGTTCTCGACGTCCCAGCCCCGGTCCTCGGGGAAGCCGGAGATCGCGTCGCCGCCGGACGCGACGAGGCGCCACAGGTCTTCGGGCGACCGCACGTCACCGGGGAACCGGCAGGCCATGCCCACGATCGCGATCGGCTCGTCCGTCCCGGCGACCGCGGCGACCGCGGCCTCGGACTGCTCCTGGACGCCCAGCGTCTCGGCCAGCAGGAAGCGGGAGAGCGCGGCGGGCGTCGGGTGGTCGAAGACCATGGTCGCGGGGAGCCGCAGCCCGGTCGCCGTGTTCAGGCGGTTGCGCAGTTCCACCGAGGTGAGGGAGTCGAAACCGGCGTCCTGGAAGGCGTGTTCCGGCTGGACGGCCTGGACCGAGGCGTGCCCGAGGACGGCTGCGACCTCGGTACGGACCAGGTCCAGCACCACCTGCTCGCGCTCGGCCTCAGCCAGCCCGGCCAGCCGCTGACCCAGCGATCCCTTCGGCGCGGCCTGCGCCGCGCGCCGCGCGGTGCCCCGCACGGGGCCGCGCAGCCCTCGCAGCACCGCGGGCACCGTGCCCTGCAGGCCGCCGAGGTCCAGCCGCAGCGGGGCGACGGTCGCCCGGTCCAGGGCCAGCGCCGCGTCGAACAGCCGCAGGCCCTCGTCGACGGCTATCGGGGCCAGGCCCACGCGCTTGAGCCGGGTGAGGTCCGCCTGGTCGAGCCGGTCGGCCATGCCGCTGCCCTGCTCCCACAGGCCCCACGCCAGTGAGGTCGCGGGGAGGCCCTGGGCGCGGCGGGCTTCGGCGAAGGCGTCGAGGAAGGTGTTCGCCGCCGCGTAGTTGCCCTGCCCGGCGCTGCCCAGGATTCCGGACACCGACGAGAAGACGACGAACGCCGACAGGTCGCTCGTCAGCTCGTGGAGGTTCAGCACGGCGTCGACCTTCGGGCGCAGCACCGCGTCCATGCGCTCCGCGGTCAGCGCGGCGATCACGCCGTCGTCGAGGACACCGGCCGTGTGCACCACGGCCGTCACCGGTGTCGCGGCCAGCACGCCGGCGAGGGCGTCCCGGTCGGCCGCGTCGCAGG